>CANHJJ010000193.1 GCA_947460565.1 Bacteroidota bacterium | reverse complement strand
GGACAAGGTTTTATAGATGGTCCTTGCATAAGGATTCGAAAAACAGGTTTGTTATTTTCTATAATATCTACCAAAAATGCATATTCTTTGCCACCTTTCCATTGCATGGCATTGCTCTTAAAGTTGGTGGTGTCATATTGCTCAAAGGTATTTGTGTTAGATTCCCCTTTCATAAATTGCACACCAAGCATGTGAGGAGCATGAGAACTTATTAATGGTAAAACCCTAATATGTTCTGAAATATTTTGCCAAAGATTTTCATCATACGCACTGCTCTCACAGCCGGGAGATTGGTTTGTGATGAATCTGATTCGGTCTTTGAATTTTATTAATTCGTTTTGAACACTGCTATTGCAATGCAGCTTGATAGGGTTAATAAATTCATTGTGGTTGATTAAATAGGGTAAATCAAAAACGTGATCATAGTGGCCATGACTGATGAAAATATCTTTCACTTTTTTTAAATCGAACCCAGCTTGGCTAATTCTATTTAGCCCTAAATCAATAGCTTTTGTATTAAACTTTATTTTTCCCATACCAACTTTTTTTAACGCTTGGTAAGAGAAAAATGGGTCGAACATTATCTGTTCATTCTTGTATTTCATCATCACATTATTGCAACCCAAATACAAGATATGAAGGGAGTCTTGAAGATTTGATTTAATAGGGAAGCATACATTACACTTTTTGATTGCCACCCCATTTTTTAGGTATTTAATGGGTGGTTTGGCAAGGCTATGGAGAGAGACTAATAAGAATAATATAAGTGTTTTTTTCATAAGGATATAAAACAAACAAGGGCTTCACCCTTGCTTGATGGTATGGCGCCCTTTCAGGGCTGCCTAACTATTCAACACTTTTAATGGTTTCGTCAATCATTTGTTGCACGGCTTCTTTGTCTTTTTGACTAAGACTGGTGCGGGCACTTGCAATCTCTTTAAGCTTTAGGTAAACGGCTTTTTTCTTTGCTTCTAAAGCTACGTGAGAAACATAATTACCATTGCCATCCCTTCTAAATGTTTTCTGGTCAATTACATTTATTTCAACAATAATTTGATTGAGTACTTCTCGGGTTAATTGTTGGAAGCGTTGTTTAAAGTCGCCAATGTTTGATGCATCTTGTACATCGCCTTTGTAGTTTTCAGCCACTTGTTTTATTTGTGTTTGAACAGATGATGCAAGCCTTTGTTTAGCGAGCAACATCGCCTTGTCTTTGGCGGTTTCTAAATCACTGCTTTCCCCACTACCTGTGGCCCTAAAAAAACGGTTATTGCCTTCATATTTGTTTCCACTAAAAACCTCATTCACCTCTGTCATTCCTTTTTGTTTGGTTTTGCAACTGCCTAAAATCAGCGCAAATACGCTCAATGCTATGATTACCTTTTTCATGTTGTTAAATTTTGTTCAGTATCGAAAATTTTGTGCCAAGATTTAATTTACTCTTTAATAAATTTTTTGCTGATAAATTTTCCGTCAATATTTAGTTTTAAGATATAAGCACCTTCTAATAATTCTTCAATTCTGATTTGCTTGTTCAGCGTTCCTTCTTTAATCAATTTACCACTCATGTTATAAATACTATAACTCGCTTGTCGAGTGCTTGCTTCCAATTTAATATTTAAGACATCCTTTGAAGGGTTCGGATAAATAATGATTTCGCTTGCTGTCATTTGTTGGATGCTTGTTTGATCTTTTTCAGAAGTAAGGAAAGCCGAAAAAACACCTGCACCAAAAGTTGAAACCGCCATTAACCCATCGGTAGTTCTGTGTTCCATCATGGTTACGATGTTATAGCCAATTTTATCAGGCGCTTGTTTTACCCAAACCGTATTGTTTCCATTTAACGAATCAGTTGCAAACAAACCTGTGCTGGTGCCAACGTAATAATACATAGTATTTCCAACAGGAACTACTTTAAACCACCTGCAAGAAGGACCATTACCTGAGCCACTTACATTCTCTTCTAGGTTACCAGCAATGGCTTGCCATGTTTTTCCAGCATTGCTAGAGTAAAACAAACTAATGATACCATAATTGGTAAATACGGCATACAATTTTGAAGTATCTGTAGGGTGGGTTGCTAAGCAATTAATATATCCTGTTGGAAAGTTAGTGCCTCTAATGCTTTCAGGAAGGGGGTTGCCTGATGAGGCATTTCTTATTCTCCATAGTTTGCCTTTCTGCGTACCATAAAACAAGATGTCATTGCTCGCACTTGTTATGGCGGTTATCGCATCTGTAGCGTCTCCGATATTTGTATTGCTCATCTCGTCCCAGCCAATATTGGTGGCAGTGCTATCTAATTCATCATGCAAAGGTATTTGTGTTACATCATTATTGCGCCATATTCTGTCGCCATTAGGAATATATAGTCTTTTGAAATTGGCTATATCAGGTGTAAATGGGTTTATAAATTCATACTTGCTTTTTAGGGCATCTTTGCAATCAATACGAGCAGATTTTATAGGCTTATAATTGGCATCTAATTGCAATCTGAAAACCCTACCTTCTTGAATCGACATATAGTATTCACTTGCGTTCGACCCCACAAAGCAATAAGAGCCATCATAACTTAAAGGCAGGTTCCAGTTATTACTATTTTCTGGTCTTAGTAATGTTCCATTGTCTTGAAGTCCGCCAATCATGGTGAAGTTGGTACTGGTTTTATCAATGGCAATGGTGTAAAATTGAGTACTTAAGTAGCCATTGTTTAGGCTATTCCATACAACTGCATTGTCGGTACAATCGTCTGTTCTTTGTATACCGCCATCATTGCTTGAAATGGCTTTGTTGGGATTACTTGGGTAAAAAATAATTGAATGTTGGTCGGGATGATGATTAGCATAAGTTTTAAAGTCCGGTAGGGTAGTACCTACTGCATATCCACCTATCCAGTGTGTTTGGGTAGTTGATTTAAAGCCATCATTTGAGCGATATAGGTTTGTTCCACCTAAAAAAACCACATCAGGATTATCTGGTTTAACTTGCACATCAAGGCAATAGCCACCTTGTGAAATATAATTTCCAAAAGCTCCTCCAAGTGCTGGAATATTGGCACTTCTGTCTTCCCATTGTCCACCAGTGGAGCTGCCATCTCCACTTACATAAGTGTATTTCCATAAACTATTCCATTCAACACCTCCATCAAAGCGAGTGGATTGTTTTCCGAAATTAGGTGTGTTTGCTGCAAAATAAACTTGGTTTTCATCACTAGGTGCAATACCAATAACGATACGACCTGTGCTTCCGGCCAGAAAGCTTGGTGTAATATTAGCCCATGTTGTTCCATTGTCTTTTGAACGCCAAATGCCTGGATTGTTGCCACCACCAGAAAGCGTTGCGTATACAATGCCTGAACTAGTTACAGCAACATCTGTCCATGCACTTGCTTGTGTTAATCCACCTCTACGAATGGACCAAGAAGTTCCCCCATTTAAGCTTCTGTAAATACAACCATAATTGGCAACAAATAACACATCTATGCTATCAATGGCATTGTTTACAGCCACTTTGTGGTTAAAGTCAAATGCTAAATCAAAGGTTACATTATTAGAATTAGTGTTTTTTAATCGAATCCAAGTTTTACCACCATCAGTAGATTTTAATAGTCCATTGCCCGTGAAGTATTGACCAGGAACCGAGCCTCCGTAATATTCACCTGTGCCTGCATACCAAATTTTTTCTTTGCCTTTTCGTTTATCTTGGGTGATGCAAGTAACATTTACGAATGAATCCATGCTGGTAACTTTTACCCAACTGGCACCCCCATTTTCGCTGCGCCATATCCCTCCACTAGTTGCACCTGCTATCAATACATTTTCATTTGTTTTATCAATAACAACGGCACGCGTGCGGCCACCAACATTATCAGGGCCTCGGCTTACCCAATAGCCCATGCGATTGGTTTTATTTAGATCGCCTTCAACCGGCAGGGTAGAGGCAAATTTTATTTCTTTCTCACGAATGCGTTCTGGTATTTTGCCTGTTGCAGGGTCTGCTAACATTTTATTCAACCAAGCTTCTCTTTCAACAATGTCCTCCTCCATGCCCATGGCTTCTTCAGATTCATAAGCTTCATTCTCTTCATATCTCATTTGCTTTTCTGTAAGGAGAAAAGATGAGAAGCAAGCAAGAATGGCTAGGGTAAATGATATATTTTTAATTTTCATAAATGCAGATGTGTATAAATCTCAAACATACTTGATTATTTCATTTTAACAAAGGATAGATTCCTAAAGACTTAGGAAAGCAATTACCTTTTCATAAAATTCTTTAGGATTATCGGCATGAAGCCAATGACCCGCTTTACTAATTTCCTTTAACTCTGCCTTAGGGAAAATACTTTGTATCTGCTCCCAATCTTCGTGTTTGATGTATCTAGAAAGCTCACCTTTTAGGAATAGAACAGGAATAGTAATAGGCTTATTGTTTTTTACTTCTTGTGTAATTTCTTCATAATCGCGATGCAGAACATCTAGATTCATTTTCCATTGATAAGTCCCATTCTCAAGCCTTTCTAAGTTTTTTAATAGAAATTGTCTCGTTCCAAACTCGCTCACATGAGGTAGCATGGCTTCCTCTGCTTGTTTGCGGGTTTGAATTTTTGTTAAATCAATAGCGTACAAGGCTTCAAACACATCATCATGACCTCTTCCATATTTTTTGGCAGCAATATCAGCAACAATTAATTTATTAACTGAGTTGGGATAGT
>CANHJJ010000192.1 GCA_947460565.1 Bacteroidota bacterium | reverse complement strand
TGGTGGTAGATATAAGGAAAAACTCTGCTACGTATGGACAGCATTTTGATATAGAACTGACTGGAGAAAATATGTTGATGTTTTATATCCCGGCAGGTTTTGCGCATGGCTTTGAAACATTAGCTGACAACACTATTTTTCAGTATAAATGTACCAATTTATACAATAAAACGTCTGAAGGAGGAATATATTGGAATGACCCTACTTTGAATATTAAATGGCAAACAAAAACACCTATTATCAGTGCAAAGGATCAAGAACTGCCAACATTTCATACATTTGTAAGTCCCTTTTAAACTCTGAAACAAAAGTACCCACTCAAAAATTATTCTTATGGAATTTGACAATGAAATACAAAATCTCTTAACGAAGCTAAAAGAAAAATATGATGCTTCAGGCCAAGATTGGAAAGCCTATTTAGAGGGTTTATTGCATCAAAACTATCTTAGCTATTGGGATTATATTCATACGGATACTTTGTTGTCTCTGCAAAAGCCAAGAACAGCTATTCCTGATGAGATGATATTTATTATGTATCATCAAATTACTGAATTGTATTTCAAACTTACCTTGCACGAAATGGAACAAATTTCGAATATTAAGGATGGCATAGATCCTGTATTTTTTGCGGCTCGTTTAAAAAGAATGACAGGCTATTTTAAAAACCTTATTCATTCTTTTGAGATAATGGTGGAGGGAATGGAGCCTAAACAATTTTTGCAGTTTCGCATGAGTTTGTTGCCTGCAAGTGGTTTTCAATCGGCTCAATATAGAAGTATTGAAATTTGCGCTACAGACTTTATTCGCATGGTTGATAAAGAGTATAGAGATAATCTGGCTAATGCAAGTTTGGATGAGCAATACAAATATATTTATTGGCAAGCTGGTGCTACCGAATTGGCAACAGGCAAGAAGACATTAACACTCACACAGTTTGAAGAGAAATACCAAGATTCATTGTTGAGGTTAGCCAAAGACTATGAGAATAAAAATCTTTGGGCTGTCTATAAATCAATGACAGAAGCAGATCAAAAGAATGATGAGTTAATAAAACAATTAAAAGATTTTGATGCTTGTGTTAATGTAAATTGGCCTTTGATGCATTATAAATCTGCGGTACGATATTTGCAAAAATCACCTGAGGATATTGCTGCCACAGGTGGCACCAATTGGCAAAAATACTTGCCTCCACGTATTCAAAAACGAATTTTCTATCCTGAATTATGGAACGAGAATGAAATACAAGAGTGGGGCAAATCATTGATGGAATTGGGAAAATAAGCTTGATATTTATGAAAAAATTAAGTCTCATATTCATTCTGAGTTTTGCATTTTTGTGCGATGCCAAAAGTCAAGTTATTGATGATGAAAATGGTAAAACCTATTACTATTTTGATAACGATAAAAAACAAGTAAAGGAAATTTTCCATCATCTTAGACAAATGAAATTTGGCAAACGCGATGGGGTTGATTTTGACACTATAGTTTATGTTAAGCATGGACCTTATTTGAAGTACCATCCTAATGGTCAACTCGAATGTAGTGGTTATTATCATTATGAAAAGCCTGATAGTATCTGGAAACGATACAGTGCCCAAGGGCAATTGTTAGGTATAGATCGGTATGTAAATGGACAAAAAATCAATTAAATTATTTTTATTTTTTATTCTGCTAGGATTTTGCCATTCGGCATTTGCCCAAATACGAAAAAGCATCAAGGTAGGAGATTATATATATGTAAAACCATGTAAACCCAAACACGAAGATTTTAATGGTATTGATATTTATAGCAGAACTACTGCGATTGATAAGTCGAAGGTCGACTCAATAACTGGAGATGGTTTCTATGAGGCTTTTTTTGATGGAAAAAGCAGTGTCGAAGGTAAAAGATTACCATGTATCATGTCGAATAGAAAATATAAAATTGCTGCCTTGCAAGAAGTGGAAGAAGAGGGGAATTTGAGACGTATTGCCATCTGTTATACAAGCTATCATTTAAATGTAATTTGGGTTGAAATTGATGTAGCTTTAAAATCATATGAAATTGAATTTAAGTAAACGCAGGTGTTCATTCATTTCTTTTTGTTTAATTTGTTTTCTAGTGAATAGATAAGAAATGCTTTTTAATTCCCTGCAATTTATATTTTTTTTACCCGTAGTGGTGCTTCTGTATTACCTGTTGGCACACAAATACCGATGGATGTTGCTATTCATAGCTAGTTCATATTTCTATTCGGTTTTTTATTTTCCTTATGTATTTATCCTGTATGCTGTTATTATAATTGATTATGTATGTGGCCTGATTATAGAAAGGAGTGAAGGACGAAAACGTTGGTGGTGGTTACTAATTAGCATCATTAGCAATATTGGTCTTTTAAGTTATTTTAAGTATACCAATTTCTTTATTGATATATTTAATGAAATGGCACCTTGGGTTCATATTTCAAAACATATAAAGAACCTTGATATCATTTTACCTATTGGTCTTTCCTTCCATACTTTTCAGTCATTAAGTTATACCCTTGAAGTATATAGAAAGAAACAGAAGGCGGAAAAGCATATAGGTTATTTTGCCAATTATGTATTGTTTTTCCCTCAAATGGTGGCTGGTCCTATTGAACGATATGAAAGACTTGGCAATGAACTTAGAATAAGTCAAAGATTAAGTTACGATAATATCAGTCAGGGTTTGCGTTTGATATTGTATGGGTTGTTTGTAAAAATGTGTATTGCCGATAACCTAGCACCTATGGTGGATGAGGTTTATCAAGCACCTGAAAGTTATTATTCTTCATCAGTTTGGATGGCTATGATTGCCTTTGCCATTCAAATTTATGCTGATTTTTATGGATACTCTACTGTGGCTTTGGGGGCTGCAAGGATGCTTGGTATTCATTTAATGGATAATTTCAAACAACCTTATTTTGCAACAGGTATTCAAGACTTTTGGAAACGTTGGCACATTTCACTAAGCACGTGGTTTCGCGATTATGTTTTTTTTAGCATGGGTGGTAGCCGAGTAAAAACTTTCAGATGGATCATCAATGTGCTGTTTTTGTTTGCTGTGAGTGGCTTTTGGCATGGGGCTAATTATACTTTTATCATTTGGGGCCTATTACATGGTATAGCCTATATATTGGATAAGTCAATTTCTAATCTAATACCAACTCAAATCAAGCAAATGAAGTTGTATTCAATGATAAGTATGCTTGTTACTTTTGCGGTGGTTGTTATTATTTGGGTATTCTTCCGAGCTAAAGATTTAACAAATTCTTTGGAAATACTTAAACAAAGTATGAGTTATGGTTTTGAAGCTAATAAGCACTTAGAGGTATCTTGGATTCCATTATCCATGTTAGGAATATTTATTTTGCTTGAAATAGCCATAATAAATAGCCGTTTTGATAATTGGTTGGTATCAAAACAAATTTCAATTCGTTGGGCAATTTATTCAGTGCTTATTGTTTGTTTATTGCTCTTCAGTGGTATCAAAAGTTTTCCATTTATTTATTTTCAATTTTAGCTATGAAGAAAATAGTAATTAAATTGGTTTGTGCTTTTTTGATGCTCGTATTATGCATGATGTTGGCTAATATTATGTACGAAAAGTATTTTTATAGGCAAGATTTGAAAGAGTCAGATGCGGAGATGCTCCTGAAATTAGATAGCGTGCAGTATACTAGTGAGGTCCTATATTTTGCTGAATCTTCTAATGCCACCCTTGCTGATGATGATACTTGTCTGTTGACCATAGCCCAAATGATTGATAGTCTAACTCCTGAGAAAGTAATGGCAATTGATCATGGCGCCATACATGCCAAAACCTATAAATCACTCATCGAAAATATTAAGGAAGACGCTAAGGTGAAAACGCTTATTGTGACATTAAATTTGCGTTCGTTTGGGGCAAATTGGATACACTCAAAAATGGAGACATCCTTGATGAAAGCCAATGTGATGTATGAACAAATTCCTCTTATAGCCAAGAGAATAAAGCTAGCATTTAATGGGTTTGATAACCAAAATGATCAAATGAGAGGTCGTGTAATGGAAGAACATTGGCGACATGATTATATTCATTTGCCTGATACCTTTCCATATAAAAATGTGAGGGCATGGGACAATGCAGTGGGTGGTCGCAATGTATTAAACTTTACTACACCCAATGGGGATTGGGATATGCCCCGCATTGAGCTTGCCACTAGTTATATTAAGACGTATGCTTTTACCATTGATCCAAGTTCAAATCCTAGAATAAAAGATTTTGATGAGATAGTAGAAATTGCTAAAAGAAAAAAACTCAAATTGGTTTATAATCTATTAGCTGAAAATATGGAGTATGCTGATTCGCTTGTTGGAAAGGCATTGACAGATGTGATGAAAGAAAATGCCCAAATGCTTATCAAACGCTATACTGATAAAGGTGTTTTAGTAGTTGATAATTTATCAGCGGTTGCTGGCAAAGAGTTTACTGAAAAAAGATGGACCAGCGAACATTATACCCAAAGAGGTAGATGGACCATAGCTCGAAATGTGGCAAATGTCATGTCTATCAAATAAGGCTTTAGTATTTTAACCCTGAAGGGGGTTTAATAAAAATAGCCTAAGCTGAAAGTTGCGGACAATAAGGGAGATCATATAGGAACCCCGAAGGGGTTCAACATAACAACATTTGTGTTTGTGCACAATCTCATTTTTCCAATCTTGTGAGTTATTTGTTATTAGCAATTGCTTGGCA
>CANHJJ010000191.1 GCA_947460565.1 Bacteroidota bacterium | reverse complement strand
CAAGTTGTTTTGCATGCCATCATGGCCATATAAGCCTGTAGAGGTCCCTACAAGTAATTCATCATAGTACAAGAAATTGATTTCGGTACCTACTGGATAACTATATCCTAAATACCAATAGGATGCGCCAGCTGGGAAATAATAGACATCACTACCTATTGCCATATAGGCTGTATCAACACCATAAGTAATGGCGCTAGCTTCTATCCCATTGCTTGGCAAACCTGAATAGCCGGAAGGAACAAAAGGGGTCCATTTTCCAGTACCACTTAATATTTTATAGTATTGTGTTGCATGTGTTCCGGTTGAATTTATTCCACAAGCAAAAACAGTATCTCTAGTTGTACTAACAAAAATATCTTTGATAGTGGATACAATCACAGCACCAGTGCTCGTATTCGTATACTGCATATCTTGTGAAACAGACCAAGCAGAGCCACTGCGAGTTAGCTTATAAATACTATACGGCACCCCAGGACCCCCTCCCCATTCTACACCTACATATACAATTGTGTCTGCGCCCTCAAGGTTGAATTCAACATCAAGTACATCTGCATCATAATATCCTGATGTAGCGTGCAAGTATTGTTGGTTCCAAGAATTACCGCCATCATTTGAATAAAACAATGCACCATAGTTTGATCCATCCATTGAAGCACCCGCAACAACAATATTACTATTCCAAGGACATACTTTTATTGCTTCAAAATGATAACCTATTCCAACCCAATAATAAGGCGCATCTTCTGGAGTAAATACTTTATTCCAACTACTTCCACTATTGGTTGTTTTATAAATCCTTACATTGCCCACATATACTGTATTGGTATCATCGTTATTCATGTCAACTGCATAATAGGGAGAACCATCACCATTCGGAAATTTAGCATTAGACCAGTTTTTTGTAGATTGGTAATTGCTAACCTTTCTTACACCAGATTTTGAAGCAATCCATGCGGTATTTTTATCGCTAGTCATAACGATATCAGATACCTGAACTGCCTCAACGCCATTGTCTATTTCGAAAATGGTGGCACCTCTATCTATTGAAACGCCAATCCCTTGATCGGTAGTAACATACGCTACATTGCTATCATTGGGGTCAACCAAAACAGCTCCATCATTGGGATGTGTTTCAAATCCACCTGGATCTCCAAAATCTTTCCAAGAACCATTGGCACCCAAATTATTGTTGTACATTTTACTGTAATAAACATAATATGATGAGGCAGAACCTGCAAAATCAAAAGTACTGCCGGATACACCCGAAATACCTGAATTATAGCTTGTCCATGTAACCGAATTGTCGTCTGATGTAGCAATATATTTTGTGGTAACTGTGGTGTTATAGTGTCCACCAATAAATAATCTACCTGAAGGCGCAATTCCAAAAGCTACCCAATCCACAGATGTCGATAAAGTTGGACTTATGTTTGAAAAGGTTGTGCTTCCATTGAATGCGCTATATACCGATGATGAAACATATAATTTAGGAGCCGTTCCACTTCTTCCTTCGGCAAAGAAATAAAGCAAGTTGTTTGTTGGGTTTACAATTAACTTAGTCATTCCACCTCCAGAAAAAGAAATCGGAGAGCCTGCTGATAAGGTAAGGGCACCTGTGGTTGAATTTAAAGTGCCAAAATATAAGTTTCCACCTGAGCTAAAAAATATATAATCCCCTTTTATCATTACCATGCTATAAGGTCCAGATGATGCTTCAATTGTATTAGCAGTCTCAGTTGTGGATGTTGAATAGAGATTATTTCCATACGTAAAAAACAACCTACCTGAACCACTGTGCACAGCCATATTGCTTATATAGCCCAAATTTGCATCTGCATTTAAAGTTGGCATTACTGTCCATGTTGAAAAATTTGTTGATGATCTGGCAGGAACAGTTACATCAGCATAAAAAACAGAGTTGGCACTTTCTGTAGAACAAAAAATGCGCGAATTTGATGAGGATACAGCATAACCTGTAATACCGGTAATCCTACCACCATAAACTGATTCGACATTTGGGGCATTAATTGGCAATTGGGCATAAGAAATCCTAATTGACATGCTGCATAAAACTAACAGCAGTAGCTTTGAGTAAAGTTTAGTTTTCATAATCTTAAAAATTTAATCAAATATATCTTATAACACTGCGTTTCAATGTCATCATAATTGATGATTTTATGTAATCATTACAAATAAAATAGACTATTTATCAGCACCATACATCAAAAAGGATAATTGTAATTAGAATTAAGGATAGAAATTTAATGCAAAATTAAGCTGCCTCGTTTGTAAGTTGGTATTTATGAAGCATAGAAATTGCTTCGGTTCTATTTTTTACTAGAAGTTTGTCATAAATCCTTCTTATGTGTGTTCTTACTGTGGTAACACTTACGAAAATTTTCTCAGCTATGTCTTTATCACTTAGTCCCTCTGCAATAAATAATAGAACCTCATACTCTCGTTTTGAGAGACTTACATGGGTGTCCGGTAATTTTTCTTTGTCTTTGCTGTATTTAGATTCAAGATTTTGCAATTCTGATTCAGTTTGTTGCAATTTCATTTTTAAATCATGATTTTCAATTTTGAGTGAAGATATCTGTTTATCAATAGATTGAATATTTTCTTCCAATTTTTGATTACGTCTAACTCTATTTCTATATAAATTTAGGGTTAGAGATATTGCCAATACTAAAATACCAATAAATAGATAAATATACTTTCTGCTGCTTTGCAATTCTTGAATTTCGGCCGTTTTTTGAATAATTTGCTTTTCTTTTTTAGATGTATCATATGCGTGATTTAGCTCAACAATCTTCACATTTTCAGCTACATTTACCATTTTATAATTCAGTTCATCGTATAATTTCATATACTTTAATGCATTTTTGGTGTCACCAAGCTGATCATAAATACTACTTAAATTTTTAATAATTAATCGATTATAATTCACGTCAGTAAATCCAAGGGAATAACGATAGGCCTTTTCAAAGCACAATGCGGCCTTCTTCAACATTTTTTGTTTAAAGTATAGATCTCCGAGATTATTGTTAACGGCTGACATTGTAAAGCTATCATTTTGTTCAGAAAAAATTTTTAGAACCGATAAATACTCTGATTCAGCCTCCTTATATTTTTTCTGATCGCCATGTATATCTGCTATATTCAATACTTGTTGAGCATATTCATTATTTAAACCAATTGACTTATTGATATCTGCAGATAATTGCAGATAATTTATCGCTTTTTCTGGATCACCTAATCTATTTGTAACTATTCCTAAGCCATTTAATGATTGACTTATACATTCTGAATCATTTATGTTAACTGCTAATGAATATGATTCATCATATAAATCCTTTGCCCGCAAATATTCTTTTCTTTGAATATAAAGAGAGCCAAGATTACTCAAAGTGCGAGATTGACTGGCAGGTGAGTTAATCAATTCGTAATTTTTAAGTGCATTCTGGTAATATTCAATAGCATTGGCATAACTTCCATTTTTTTTACTGATCATACCTAAATTATTATATGCGTTAGCCTTTATTTTAGTAGTAACTGCCCATTTAACAGCTTCTAACAAATATCTTGCTGAATTTACATTATCTTTTTTTAGAATATAGTCTACCCCCAAACGATTATAGTTCCTGGAAATCTCAAAACTATCTTTTGTAATATTTAGGTGCAAAACAGCTTTTTTATTCCAATATATAGCACTGTCTAACTTTTCATCAATATAAGAATATAGCAATCCTAAAGTACTACTGCTTATACCTATTTCTCTAACATAATTATTTGCTATGGCTATCCTATGGGCTTTTAATGCATAATCAATAGCAAGTGGTAAGTTTTTGGTTTTGATTTCATTGGCCAACTCATCTAACATTTGGGCCTTTTTTTGCATATCGGTTTCTAACTTAATGGATTCTGCTAGGCTATCTGTCTTATTTTGAGCAATTAATGAAAAATAGAATAGATTGAATGCCATGAACACAAGCATTGGCGAAGCTTTCCTCAATCTAAAGTAATATCTAAAATTTAACATCCCTAGGCTTAATAATATGCGACAATTTGGGTCGAAAAAAATACTAATTTGAGTAGCGATAATACAATATTTTTTGATAGTTGGTATCAAAAAAATGTCAATAATTTATTATATAGAAGGATTGCCACAAAGCCATTATTAAGATCAAGCTATTAAAAGCCTATGCTATCATTGATATCTTAAGTATAAACTATTTGCTTTAATAAGGGAATATTTGCACCAAACTTTATACACAATAGTAAGTCGTATTCCCATTGTTGTAAAATCAAAATCTTTGAAATTACCCAATTTTGATAACTCAACACCCAAGGTTTCTTTACGTATTTTTTAAATTTATTTGAAAACATTTTAGAGTTGAAGGGATTATGCTAATGGTCTAAATATAAACCATCATTATTTAGATTGGCTATTATCCTGCAAAAATATTCATTCCCACATTAGGTGGAGGTTGGATATCATTTTTGCATTCTTGCTTGCGCAAAGAAACGACAACCTTAGTAAGAATTAAGTAATAGATTTTTTCACGCTATTAGTTTAAGTGTTTAACAAGTATTAAAAATACAATAGCACCAAAGCAAGTTGTAATTTTTTATATAAGAACGAAATAGCGTTAATAAATCTGGCTTTTCCTTCATTAATTTGTTTGTCTCCTAATTTCTTACAAAATCATATCATACCTGTCAAGTCCAGGTCCGTATTCGTCTTTAGTTATTTTGTGT
>CANHJJ010000190.1 GCA_947460565.1 Bacteroidota bacterium | reverse complement strand
AAGTTTCGTCAATACCTGATTTGGCAAATAAATGGCTTAATAGCCTAGTAGGTAATTTAAACGGAAAATGATTATTTACTTGCTTGTGAGGATTGGCTGCTTTCACATTCATCAGCTCATTTCTGCAGGCTTCATCTTTTTTGTCATTCAACCAATTTAATTGAACACTAAAATTGTATTCCTTTTCGGCTAAATACCTTGCAGCAAAGGATGATAACTTTAGCACAGCAGGTCCACTCAAACCCCAATGGGTAATAAGCACGGGGCCATTGAATTCAAATTTGGTATCAGCTATTTTTACTTTGGTTGGGTTAACAGATATACCTGTCAACTCATTCAGCGCTTCGTTTGGAATATTAAATGTAAATAAAGAAGGAACTGGTTCGATAATTTCGTGACCTAATTCCTTTATCCATTGCATGTTTTCCGATTTAGGACTTCCACCTGAGGATACAATCAGTTTGCTACAACTGATTCTATCTCCATTGGCCAAGGCTAGTTCAAATCCTCCTGTATAGCTTGGTATAATTTTCTTAACCTCAGATTCTAATCTAATATCTATTTTAAGTTTTTTGGCTTCTTTTTCTAAGCAGTCTATAATGGTTTGAGAATCATCGCTTACCGGAAATATCCTTCCATCAGCCTCAGTTTTCAATTTCACTTTTCTTTCTTGAAACCAATTAACAGTGTCTGTGGTAGTAAATCTGCTAAAGGCACTTTTTAGTTGTTTTTCGCCACGTGGATATGCTGCCGATAATTGTTTCATGTCTGAACAAGCATTGGTAACATTACACCTTCCACCCCCCGAAACTCTTACTTTTTGCAAAAGCTTGGATGTTTTTTCTAATAACACCACTTCGGCATTTTTATTTGCCGATGCAGCTTGAATGGCCGCAAAAAAACCTGCAGCTCCTCCTCCTATAACTACTATTTTCAATATGTTATTGTTTTAAAAACTGCGGCAAAGGTATGAAAATATGAATAAATTAAGAAGGAAGTTAAAGTTCTGATTTTAAGTGGTTAAACTGCAACATTGGTTATATGACCAAATTCTGGTACGGATTAGTTTGATTATCTTGAAGATAGAAAACGGCACTTAAAATCCAATTTACACGTTGTGCAATTCGATCAAATCAGTTATTTCTTTTATGAATTTCAATTTTGGCGAAATTTCAAACATCAACCAATGCTCACTTCTGTTTAGGTGCAAGGCAGTTTCTAAATTCGATAAGGCCTCGCGAATGAGCCCTAATTCATACAAATAGCAAACCAGTCTGTAGTAAAATTGGTGGCAATCAGGGTCGGTTTTTACGGCCTCTTTCAACAAATCTACAGCTTCTTCAAACTCACCCTTAGTAAATTTGATGTAACTGGCATCTAGCCATGCTTCCATCATGGTAGGGTCTATTTCAATCAACTTTTTGTAGACCTCCTCAGCATCGTCAATTTTTCCTAATCGGTATTCACACTCACCCAATATGAGTAAATATTCAGTGTTTTCTGGTTCAAGTAAAACCGCTCTTTTAAAGTAATGAAGGGCATCCTTGTGCTTATCTTCCTTCTCACAAGTAAGGCCAATACCAAACCACGCTTCCGCAATATTTGGGTTTAATGCACTTGCTTTTTTATAATACTCTTGGGCTTTATCGTTCTGATTTAATCTTTCATAACATCCGCCTAAGTTGCAGAATGTGATAGAATCTTCTCCATCTTGTTTGATAACCTCCAAATATTCGTCAATGGCTTTGTTGTATTCGTCTAACTCAACATAGGCATTTGCTTTATTAAACCTGGCAAGTATATAATCTTCATCAATAGCCAAGCAGTAGTCATAGGCATCAATGGCCTTTTCATGTAATCCTAATCTGCTATAACTTACACCTAAATTGTACCAAGCAGCAGTATTGTAGGGGTCTATGTTGATAAGGGTATTGTAAAAAGTAAGTGATTTTTCGGTTTGACCCAAAACATCGTAGCAATTGGCAGCTTCATAATAGGCCTGCTCTATTTCTGGGTTTTCGTTGATGATGATATTGAAATATTCAATGGCTTTGCCATACATATCACAATCTTGATAGACATAAGCAATTTCAAAAAGCATATCTACTAGCTCATCGGTATGTTCTAAGGCTTTTGCAAAGCAAATTTCGGCTGCTTCAAAGTTTTGGTAATTGAGTAATGTTTCTCCCTTCAACAAAAGTAGTTCAGGGTTTGAAGGTTCATACAATTCAGCTTTCTCTATTTCTTCAATGGCGTCTTCAAATTTGCTTAATAAAACAAAAACTTCTGCCTTCTTAATTATGAAACCAGTAAAATATGGAAAAAGTTCTTGGCCATAAGCAATAACACCCAATGCCTTCTTTAGTTTATCGGCAAAAATGTAATGTTCAATAATATCTTCCAGTGCCTCTGTATCAAAATAATCTTTGGTCTTATTTCTCAACATCCTTTCATAACGCTGCACTTGCCCTTTCACATCCTCATCTAAAAAATCTTCATCTGCCATACGCTCAAAAATATTGTTTATTCAAATTACTTTAAACTAAATCATAATAACACTATTTGTGCTCCCAAATCTCTCGTCAATTTTTAAACAATCATTTAAAATCAAAGTTCTTAGGGATTTACATTTTATTGTTGAAAGTAATTTTACTTTGGTTTAAAAACGATTTTAGGAAAAACTTATTGTTATTTAGAAGTAAATTTAACCAAAAATTTATCATCTTTCTGGTCTAAAATCGAATAACTTCAAGCACAAATGCTGCCAAATATCCAAGGGTGACAATTTTTACCTTCCTTTTGTGGCAAATACATTCTTAATTTGCATGAACAAATTACATTACAGGCATGAAAAACATAGGAATCATAATGGGCTCAGACAGCGATTTAGAGATTATGAAAGAAGCAGCAAATGTTCTTGAGGAGTTCAAAGTGGATTATGAAATAACCGTAGTTTCGGCACACCGCACCCCTGAACGTATGTTTGAATATGCCAAAAGGGCCAAAGAACGTGGTTTGAAAGTTATAATAGCAGGTGCAGGTGGGGCAGCTCACTTACCGGGAATGGTGGCTTCTATTACAGTGCTGCCAGTTATTGGGGTGCCTGTAAAACTTAAAACCATGGATGGATTAGACTCTCTATTGTCAATTGTGCAGATGCCTGGAGGTGTTCCTGTGGCTACTGTGGCCATCAACAATGCAAAAAATGCAGGACTTTTGGCACTTCAAATATTAGCTACGAGTGATGAGGAGCTATCAAAAAAATTACAAGACTATAAAGATAAATTAAAAACTGAGGTTGAGAAAAAAGCACAGATAGTTGAAAAAGGTCGCTCTTCAATTGGCTTTAGAAACGAATACTAGTTTAAATATTATGATATCTCAAGACAGGAAGCCAACAATAGCCATCATTTTTTTAGCCATCATTTATCTGGTTGGATTGATGGGCTCGCTGAGCTTTGATCCTAAATTCATTCAACTGAGTTGGCTCAATCTGCTTGTGAGTTCAATTGTTCTTTTTGCTTTTCACAAAGGTAAAAAATTTTATTTTTGGCTATGGATTGCTGGGGTTTTTCAAGCGGGTTATGTGCTTGAAATGTTCGGTGTAAAAACAGGCAGAATTTTTGGCGAATACATTTATGGCAATAACCTTGGCTATAAATTGAATGATGTACCAATTATTATTGGCGTAAATTGGCTTACGTTGTGTTATTGTGCTTACCATGTGGCAACAAAAATGTTAGAAAAGTGGAAGCCACAAAACGAAAAAATGCTTGATTATTCAGTGGTTGGTCTGTCAGCTTTTCTCATGGTATTTATTGATTTTTTCATTGAGCAGTTGGCTCCTCAACTAGATTTTTGGTATTGGAAAAACCAAGTGCCTCCCATACAAAATTATACTGCTTGGTTTATCTTTTCCTTTTGTTTTGTTTTTTTTTACCAAAAGCTAAACCTTCCAAGCAGCAACCCAATTGCGAAGTGGCTTTTTTTGTTTCAGCTTTTATTTTTCATAGGTCTAAACTTAGCAAACTATTTTTAAAATCAATTGTTTTTTCAATATGCTAGTTAACATACTCATCGTATTTATCACTTTTGTTCTAATGGAATTTGTGGCATGGTTTACCCACAAATTTGTGATGCATGGCATTTTATGGACTCTGCACAAAGATCACCATCAAACAGAGCCTGGTTTTTTTGAAAAGAACGATAGTTTCTTTCTCATATTTGCTGTCCCGAGTGCTTATTGCTATATGACTGGTTTGATGTTTAATGATTTTAGGCTTTATATTGGAATTGGTATTTCACTATATGGATTGGCCTATTTTTTTATTCATGAAATTGTTATTCATCAAAGATTTAAATTGTTTAGAAACTGGAATAACAAATACATTTTGGGTATACGAAGGGCTCACAAAATCCATCACAAACACCTTGGCAAAGAAGAGGGAGAGAATTTCGGAATGTTAGTAGTTCCTTTTAGGTATTTCAAACACGATTCAAAGAAAATATTTGAATGAGCCTATATGCATACTTAATGCTTTTTTCTTTTGCGGGCCCATTTTTACTGAGTTTCGACAAAAAAGTGGCTTTTTACAAGCTTTGGTTGCCGCTTTTCGCGGGTATATTTATTAATGCAGTTTTATTTATTCTGTGGGATGCATGGTTCACTCGACAAGGCATTTGGAGTTTTAATAATGACTATGTTTGGTCATTTAGGCTTTATGATTTGCCACTTGAAGAATGGTCGTTTTTCTTAGTGGTGCCTT
>CANHJJ010000189.1 GCA_947460565.1 Bacteroidota bacterium | reverse complement strand
TCGCTTCAGTTTTGGTTTGTGCAAATGTGCTTAGCGCTAAAGCACAAATTACCACTGCTAAAAATATTTTTTTCATATTACTCAACTTTTAATAATTCTACATCAAATATAAGTGAAGAAAAAGGTGGAATTGGTCCTGCACCTTGAGGGCCATAGGCCAAATTAGAAGGGATAATAAACTTGTATGATTCACCTTCTTTCATCAATGCCAAACCTTCATCCCATCCTGAAATTACTTGACCCATGCCTACCACGAAACTTAATGACGGATTTTCCGGCTTACTTTCATCAAACACAGTGCCATCAAGAAGCATTCCTTTATATTTAACGGTTACTTTACTGTTTTTAGCAGCTTGTTTGCCAGTTGAAGATTTAACAACCACATAATTCAAACCACTTGCTGTTTTCATCACACCAGTTAATGATTTCAGATAAGTTTCACAGGCAACAGAATCTTTTGTTCTTAACTCACCATTTTGCTCACTAATTTTCTTACGCATTTCTTCTTGGTTGTATACATCTTCAACTTTAACTACGAATTTAATCATGGAGCCTTCTTTCATTGCTGCTGGACGTGGTTGTCCAAAACTTTTCAAGAAAAGGGTATCAGCGCTAATTGAAAACTCAGCGCTATCGCCTTTGTGCAATACTTGAAGCACGGCACCCAATGTAGGCTCATCACTTGGTATGTAATAAGGTTTGCTGTTTTTGTATGAATCGAAAATTAACGAATCGTTGTAATCTAATTTACCTACCATGTGAAGCATCACTTGGTCGCCTTTAGTCACAGCGCGTGCATCGTCATTTGTATTGATAATACGGTATTCAATACCTGTTTCTGTTTTTTCAAATTTCTTGGTGCATGCTGAAAATACAATGGCCGCAAGAATGGTAATTGAAAGGATTTTTTTCATGATTTTATTTTTCTTTATTGGGATAATAAGTTTGAATATTCGGTAATGGCATCTTTAAATTTTGCCTCAACCAATTCTATTGGGTCTTTGCTTTCTCCTCCAGCTGCACTAAAATGTCCACCACCATTAAAGAATCTTCGGGCAAATTCATTTGCAGGGAAATCTCCTTTTGCTCTGAAACTCATTTTACGGGCCACCGTTCTATCTACAATTAATACAGATAGTCTAACTCCTTCAATAGATAAACCATAGTTTACCAGACCTTCGCTGTCGCCAACCATAATTTGGTAGCGTTTTAGTTCATCAGCTGTTACGCAAATTAAGGCGGTATTATATTCTTTAATGAGTTGTAACTTTTCATTTAAGCAGAAGCCAATAAATCGAGTTCTGTTTTCTGAATAATGGTCGTATATAGCTTCGAAGATGGTATTGCTTTCTGCCCCTTTTTCTAATAGATGTGCTGTAATTCTATGAGTGGTTGCAGTGGTTGAGCTATGTTTAAAACCTGCTGTATCAGTCATAATACCTGCGTATAAACAAGAGGCTACATCTTTATTTACAAGATGCGTAAAAGACAATTCCTCTGCAAACCAATAGATCAATTCGCAGGTACTGCTTGCTAAATTACTCCATAATCGATAGTCTTCAAAACCCTCTGGCTGCAAATGGTGGTCTATCATTACCTTTTTTGCACTCGACAACCTAACTATTTCTCCAAAATCGTTTATTCTTTTTAAAGCATTAAAATCTAAGCAAAACACCAAATCTGCTTGGTTCACTATATCTTGAGATTTTTTTTGGTTGTATTCAAAATTAATAACTTCATTTTCACCAGGCATCCATTTTAGAAAGTCACCATAGTCGGTTGGGGTAATCACAGTTACATTAACACCAATCTGTTTTAATATTAAACACAAACCTAAGGAGGAGCCAAGCGCATCTGCATCTGGTTTATGGTGGGTGGTAATAACAACACTAGGCCTATTTTCAGCCTCAAGTATTGGTTTTATGTCGATTATATTGTTCAGAATAGAAATTTTATCGGCCGCAAATGTCGTTAAATAGCATTCAAAAGCAAATATTTAATATGACTTGACATAATAATATTACAAATTAGATTTTTTGACTGCGTGTAAATTTATTTTTCTCCTTAATTTGCGTCAATGAGACAATTTTTGACACTGATATTTGGAGTTTTTTTTGGCATTCAGATACAAGCGCAAACGGTGGATAGTTTATATCTAAAAGCCAGATTGGCTTATGATAATGGAAACTTTACAGAATGTGTTAGTCTTTGTAATCAAGGTTTTCAAGCACAAAATGCTAACAACGTATATTATTATCACCTTCGTGGCAGAGCCTATTTTAAAATAGATCAACATAATCAGTGTCTTAAAGATTTCGGCCAAGCTATTCAGTTGAATGATACTTTGGCAGGCGTTTACAATGATAGGGGATTGGTTTATTTGCTCTTGTTAGATTATAAATTAGCCAAGAAAGACTTTGAAAAGGCTGTAAATTTGGATGAAAAGAATGCAGAGTTCTATTTTAACCTTGCATATGTATGCACCAAAATGATAAAAATGGATAATGCTATTTTTTATTATAACAAATCGTTAGAAATTGGTCCATCTAATTATGATGCCTTCGTGAACAGGGCTTATGTCCATTGTGTGCAGCAGCATTTTAAATTGGCCATCCAAGATTATGACTCTGCTTTGAAACTGCAACCTCGTTCAGCTGATTTATACTTACAAAGGGGAATGGCTTTGATATCTCTTAAGAAATACAAGGATGCAATTTCCATGTTTAACAGGGCCATTAAATTCAAGCCAGGATATTATCATGCCTACTACAGCCGAGGTAGAGCAAGACTTGAAATGAAAGAATTCAAAACGGCTATCTTAGATTTTGACACTGCAGTCTCCATTAAGCCTGATTTTGAAATTGCTTATTTCACGAGAGGAATTGCCAAACTAGAATTGAATAGCCTATTAAGAGATGCTGCTTGTGCCGATTTAAGAAAGGCCGCAAGATTGGGCTATGGCGAAGCTTACAACTATATTAAAAAATACTGTGAGTAGCGCCATCATTAAATTAGCACAGTTATTAGAATAGTTGAAATCCCCAATAAATATTTTAACTCAACATTTTATAAATGATACCCTGTCCATTTTAAATTGATCAAAAAAAGAAAGGCTATCTTCGCAGATAGCCTTTCAAATATGTTGAATTTGATTATTTTCTTCCTTTTTTAACTTGGTCACCTACTCTATCCATCACACAGCGGAAACCAATAGTTGCAGTTGCTTGCTCTTGGTCTAAATATCTGCGAGTTCCTGGTGATAACCAATATGCTCTATCGTGCCATGATCCACCTTTGTATACGCGCGCTGCGTTATCAATCAAAGAGGTTACGCTATATTCATACTTTTGCTCTAAATCTGGGTATTCCAATTCGTCTTTGTAGCCTATGTTATTTGCTTTTTTATAGTTACGTCTTTTGGCGTTTTCTTCCTCAGTAACGTCCTTATATATAATTCGACCTAAGCTATCTTTTTCAGTAATATATCCATCAGCATCTTTTACCTGAGTTTTGTATTCATTACCTCGGAATGGATTTGCATCATTCATGTCTTCAAGCGACAATGGACGATAAATATCGCTAACCCATTCGCTTACATTACCTGCCATGTGGTATAAACCAAAATCGTTTGGTAGGTATCCTTTACTTTTTACAATACATGTGTATATAGAGGCATCATTTAAATTACCTGCAATACCGGCTTGGTCACCACGTCCACGTGTATAGTTAGCATACATGCGACCTCTAGATTTTTCTGTATCACTTCTTCTAAGTGTTAAACCACTCCAAGGATAAATTCTACGGTTATCAACGTTTTCATTGTATGAAGCCGTTTTAAATCCGCTAGATGCATATTCCCATTCAGCTTCAGTCGGCAGGCGGTAGTTAGGTAATAGTATACCATCTTCCATGCGCACACCACGTTTTTTGTTACCTGTTGGCGAGTAATCTTTTAATAATTTTTTGTCAATTGGTTTGTATAAACCCAATAAATAAGCCTCAGTATTGAAGTTATTATCAGCCACAGCACCTTGAATATCTAATTTCATAATGCCTTCACGAACAAGAATCATCTCGTTAACACGATCCGTTCTCCATTTGCAATACTCAGCAGCTTGCAACCAATTAACGCCCACAACTGGGTATTCACGATAGGCTGGGTGACGCAAATAATACAAAACGTAAGGTTCGTTGTAAGAAAGTTTATTTCTCCACACCAACGTGTCTGGTAAAGCTTTATAGTAAACAACAGGATTGTCGCCACCAAACACTCGGTTCAACCAATGCAAATATTCAAGATAGTCTAAGTTAGTAACCTCAGTTTCGTCCATATAGAAACTGCTAACAGACACACGTCTTTTCATATTATTACGATCGAAGGTAAGGTCTTGCTCAGTTGCACCCATAACAAAGGTACCACCTTGCACGTACACTAAACCCGGACCTGTTTCTTGTTCTTTGAATTTATGCTTTTCAAAGCCACCCCATTTTGGGTCGTTGTATTTCCAACCCGAAGTCTTTGATTTGTTGTTACTACAAGATGTTGAATACATCATAGCAGAAACGGCAAATCCATACATAAATAGTTTCGATAAAACTCTCATCGTTAAAAAATTAGTTTTTTACAATTTTCAAATAAACGAAATTCTTTTCACAATATTTCAACTGAACTTAAAATTCTGGACATTTTATTGGTTTTCCAAATCGATTCATGTTATTTCTCACCTTTGTTTTTATTTCAAAACCAATGGATAACTCATGCGAACCTCCAGTAGCTGTGCGCGCATC
>CANHJJ010000188.1 GCA_947460565.1 Bacteroidota bacterium | reverse complement strand
TTATCATTGGCAGAATTAGGCTTAAGTAATGCAATTATATTTAGTCTTTACAGCCCTTTAGCTGAAAATAATACGTCTAGAATTAATGAGATAATGAGGTTTTACAAAACCTCCTATAGGGTAGTTGGTTTGGTAGTCGCTTGTTTAGGCCTAATTTTTCTACCTTTTATTC
This sequence comes from Bacteroidota bacterium, assembly GCA_947460565.1. GTDB lineage: Bacteria > Bacteroidota > Bacteroidia > UKL13-3 > UKL13-3 > RGVD01. Next base: position 4,617 of record CANHJJ010000188.1, on the reverse strand, counting down.
ATCATTTCATTAATGTCAATTCTGGAGAAGTAAAGAACCTTGAAATTATTTATTTGCTATTTTTAGGAAATTCTGTTGTATCCTATTTTAATAGCTATAAGAGGGCTTTGATTATTGCTAGCCAGAACCAATACATTGAAACAGTGAACCTTCAGGTTTTTAATTTATTGAAAAATGTTTTACAAATTGCATTTCTGTTTATTATTCCCAATTTCATTGTTTTCTTAGTCATTCAAATTGTAGTTACTCTTTTTTCAAACTATTCTATATCAAGGAAAGCAGACAAATTGTTTCCCTACTTACGTGATAAGATATCAGATATTCAGGATAAATTAGATAAGAAAAGTATTTATAAAAATATCTTGGCATTATCGCTACATAAATTTTCTGGTGTTTTGGTTTTTGGTATAACCAATTTGTTAATATCCAAATATATAGATCTTAAGACCGTGGGGGTATATTCAAATTATTTCTTAATTATTTCTTCCATCAATACTTTTATTATGTTGATATTTAGTTCCTTGTCGGCATCCATTGGGAATTTAAAAGCTACATCAACAGATGAGAATACTTATTTAGTATTTAAAACATCTGAATTTATTAACTTCTGGCTTTTTTCAACCGCATCAATTAGTTTAGTATTGTTAGTTAACCCCTTTATTGAAATATGGCTTGGAAAAACCTATTTGTTTGACGATTTAACCCTGATGTTTCTGGTACTGAACTTTTTTGTAACAGGACGAAGAACAAATGTTTTAACTTTTAAAAGTGCTTTTGGCTTGTTTTGGCAAGATAGATACAAACCAATCTTTGAATCAATTTTTAATGTGATTTTATCGGTATTCTTAATTCAAAAAATAGGATTGGTAGGCGCTTTTATTGCCACATTGTCTAGCTCTTTATTAACAGCCTATTGGGTCGAGCCTTATGTCCTATATAAGCATGGATTTAAAATGAATGCCCTCATATATTTTAAGGACTATCTTTTAGGTTTATTTGTTACAATTGTTGCCTATTTATTTTCATATTTTTTAATTGCTCAAATACATCTTACCAATGTTTATGGCAACTTACTATTGAAAATATTGGTAGTAATGGTTGTTTCAAATATTACACTTTTTATGGCATATAGAAATAAGAAGGAGTTTGATAAATTGCTGTCAATCATTAAGCAAATTGCGGGTCTTAGTTATTCTGTAAAATAATTTTTTAATTAAATATAATCTAATATATGCAAGAAATCGAAAGTAATGAAATTGATAAATTGACCCAAAAGAAAGGAAATGCTACCTTTTTCTTATTTTTCATTTATACTTTATTTACTACTATTTTATTTGTTAATAGGTTCAACCCTCTTAGCTATGATTTTGAGGTTGTTTTGTTTTTAGCTGTTTTGTTTTTTTCAGTTATCTACGATACAAATATATATTTAGCCGCTATCTTTTTTGGTATTTCACTCAATGCGGTAATTGGTTCCTCTTTTCTGATGTTATTGCCTAATTTTTTGATCATTACCCAAGTAGTAATTCTATTTATTCAATTGTCAAAGAAAAACTTTGCCTTTATCATTTCATCCAATTTTAAAATTTATATATTTTGGTTTTTCTACTCAGTAATTGTGGGTTTTGTATTTATCGAAAACCCAATGCAATTGATTTATTTCAATCAAAATTATTTAGCCATCTTATGTTCAATTTTGATTATTTTATTAATTGATAGAGAAAAGGCGAAATATTTTCTTGAAAATTCTTTGATGGCAGCCTGTGCTATTGGTGCTATGTGGTATTTGGGATTATTTTTAATGGGTTGGGATGTCACTGAGAGATATAATAATCCAATTCTTTTGCCAGATAGAAATTATGCCTCTCTGTTTTTTTCATTTGGGGTGGCAGTGGCTGTTACTAGACTTCAAACTTCAAAATCTACTCAAAAAAGAATTTTTGCCTTAGTATTGGGTGCAATTATTCTTGGGCAATTGTTATTGGCTTCTAGAGGAGGGATTTTAACTTCTTGTGCAATCTTTCTTTATACGGTATTTAGGAGTGAAGATGTAAAGAGTAAGGCAAGTTTAGTGTTTATTATAGCATTGATTGGTTTTTTTGTTTACACCTATGGTTCATCTTTAGTAATTTTTGAACGTTTTTCAGAAGATAATATCGAAACTGGTGGAGGGCGCACAAGTATTTGGGAAAATACACTAGATGAATACCTTAAGCAAGATTTAAGTAGAATAGTTTGGGGCGGAGGATATAGTCATACGGTAATTAATCTTTCTGATGGTCAGAGTACTCACAATAATTATTTAGAGGAAATGTTCGATTATGGCATTGTTGGATTACTTATCATGCTGGTATTAATTATTTCAGCCTTTATTGCTGGTGATACCGTCCAGCGTCTGATACTTTTATGTTTTATAATTGGATTTTTTTCTTTAGTACCACTGATGTATTTAGAATTTTGGGTGGTATTATCTTACTTGATGATACCTGCGAATAAAAAAGGATTGCAACATGCGAATTAGTATTATCGGAAATTGCGCCTCCTCCAATTATATAGGCATAGGTGGCGTATCCATCCATGTATTTAGGTTAGGCTCCATATTGTTTGGAAAGCAGCAATTGAATCGTGTTTATAATACCATTTATATTCAGAGAAAGGAATTACATAGAAACAATTACCACTATTCAAAAAAAGACATTCAGCATTTTTATAATACCAAAAATGCACCCTGGGTTAGCTTATTACCATCCTTCAAAAATGCACATCTGAATATGTTAGTATGGTTTTTTAGGTACATTCTTTTCGATAAGGCTAAGATTCTGCATGTTCATAATGAATTGCCTTTTTGTTATTTGTTTTTTTTGCTGCATACATTTTTTAAAAAACAATTGGTTTTCACAATCCACGACCAAATGAGTTTAGTTAAAGTGCTAAATTCAACAAACAGAGACTATTATTTTTTGAAACTATTGATTAAAAATAAAAGGATCAAATGGATTGCAGTGAATGAAACCATATCAAAGCAATTGATTCTTCTGGGAGTTGATGCATCTAATGTAGATGTTATTCCTGCTTATTTGCCCGCAAATGAAACAGGTTTTGAATTATCCTCTGAACTAAAACAATATTTTGAATCACATACTCCAAGTATGTTTTTTTATGCATTTGGAATAAAGCAACTAAATGGTGTTGATTTATATGGTTTAGACATGGCTTTGGAATCAATAAAATATTTAAAAGAAGATTATCCGAAAATAGGATTGTTTTTACTCATTCCAGATGCTGATAAAGATCCTAATATGGTTAAATATTTAGATTTTGTATCGGAACATAAGCTGCAAGATCATATAAAATTTCATTTTGATGTCATTCCTGATTTGAATGTGGTTTGTGAGAAGTCAGAAATTTATTTGCGACCCACATGTTCTGATGGGGATTCATTAACTGTAAGAGAGGCTTTACATAAAAACATAAAAGTAATTGTAAGCGATGTGGTGGAGAGGCCAGAGGCCTGCATATTATTTAAGAATCGTGATGTCTTGGATATGGTTCGTGTTTTAAATGAAACGATTCAATCATTTGATAAATTAAAAGAAGTGAAACCAAAAGAAAATATTGATTTTTTGAATAAAATTTTCAAAACTTACGAAGGCTTCGACAAACTTAGTCATGCATCCTAGTTTTAATGGAAACTCACATGAAAATAGTAGTTATTAGTATTAACAATATGTATGTAGAAGCGGGTGCTACCTCTAATAGGTGGAGAGCCATGTTGGAGGGATTAGCCAAACATGGGGCAAAAGTGCATTTGTTTTTTTTGGGGGGCTTTAATAGCCAAAAGGAGTTTGAACAATACGGAGTTGAAGGTTCAATTGACAATAACATTAGCTATATTTATTCCAATACTTTTATTACCAAAAGCCTAAATGGAAGAAGGCTTAATAAATATCTATTGCCTCTTTATATTCATTTGAAAAATGTATTTAATATTAAAAACTCTTTACTAAATAAAGAGTTTGATTATATCTTCTTGATGCCAAAATTGGATTGTTTCAGGATGTATAATTCCTTATTTTTAAAATCGGTTTTCAAGAATAAGAAACTAATGCTAGAGCTAAATGAATTTCAGGATGTTATGAATGATCATTCAACAAACCCTTTACAAACTTATAGAAATAATATTGAACTAAAATATTTGACCAAAGTAATATTGCCTAGGGTGAATGTTTGTATAACCATGACCAAAACTTTAGAGACCTATTATAGAAAATTTACAAATAAAAATTGTGATATCGTTTACTACCATTTACCTATGTCTGTTGATTTGTCAAGATTTGAATTAGTAAATGATAATGTTGATTATATTAAACCTTATATAGCGTATACAGGCTCAAGCAGTTTTTCTAAAGATGGAATTGATGTGCTAATTAAATCATTTGAAAAAGTAGCCAATACCTTCAAGGATTTGCGATTGTATATCGCTGCATTTTATGAAATAGATGGGGGTAGAATGATGCAATTAATTGAAAAGAGCGAGTTTAAACATAGAATAATCTATTTAGGTTCGATTGAACGCGATAAAATTCCAGTTTTGCTTAAAGGGGCAGAAATGCTAGT
>CANHJJ010000187.1 GCA_947460565.1 Bacteroidota bacterium | reverse complement strand
ATTAAAAGACATCATTTGCACATCATCATAATTATATACAGTTCGGCTATTGGTTTGCGGAAATCCATTTACATAATATGTATAGGTTTGTCTTGATAAGTAATATTTCTCAGCCAAGAGCAAACAACCTCCATCACTGCGAGCTACCATTTTGCGGATATATAAATCACTCAAATCATCGCTGCTTTTGGTGTTGTATCTTTTACTGATAAAATCTGAGGGAAAATTCTCAAATCTTTTAGTAATTAGTTCGTTGGTAGTCAAATCAAGCACATAATAAAAATAACCCGCAACCTTCTTGCTATTATCGTTCGAATAAAACCCAGCTACAGAAATTTTCTTGCTATAATTATTCAAACACATACCAATTTCCTCAATAAAAGCACCTGCTTGTCCTACCTCATATTCAAGCATTTTGTCCATACCCAATGAATAGCTATATAAAAAAAATGAGCGTGAATCAGATGCTTTTTTCTTCACACCTAATTTAGGATAGTCAATAAGCAAATAACTATCGCCCTCATTTCCCATATCATAAGAAGTAATGAAAATATCATCGATGGAATGTGGCAAATCATACCGTTTCCCATATTGTTGTTGCATATTTATATCGAAACAAAAAAGGTTTAGATTACTAATATTTTTCTCCTTTCCCTTGGATAGAAACATGACACCAATAAATTTTTTTTCGCTTGAATGTTTGATGTAGAAATGGGATTTATTGTCTATTTCTTCACTATTTATCGATATCAAAACCTGAGCGTTTCCAATGGGTTTTAGGTTTTCATCCAGCTTTTGTAAAAGTAAATCAATCTTATTGCTAACATTGTTTTTAGCACTCACAAACACATAAATGATATTGTCGAATAATAGCACCCTTTCAAGGATACCATTGATACTAATGGGCATTGGAATACTTAACTCTTGTGCCAAGTTGGCTTTGTATTTTTCAATTATTACATCCCTGCTAAAAGAATTGTCCTTGCATCGCAAAACATACACACCAGAGGCGCTTTCACCTACAATCTGCGAGTAACCTGTTTTTGATTTTATTTTTTGCGGATTGCTCCATTCAACCGACTGGCCAAAAGAGAGCCTAGTCAAGAAAATTAATATTATACCAACATAAAAATGCTTCAGCATAGTGTAGCTTTTAATATTTAGGCAAAGTAATGATAATATTTTGAATGACATTCAAAATTGTATCAAGCATAAGTCTTATTTTCTTTACTTTTGGTTCGCACTTATGTCATCACATCACATAGTAAGAGATAAACAAGAACCTGCCCTGATTATTGCAAATGGCGAGGCTTGTAGCTTCGACTTATTGTCGCAACTGCTTGAGTGGAGCCCAATAGTTATGGTGCTAGACGGTGCCATTACTCGGGTATTAGAACTGGGAATAAAAGTAGATGTGGTTCTTGGTGATTTTGATAGTGCTAAAAACATTGAGGAATTGCTTATTGATCAGCATCCCATAAAAATTGTACATGCTCCGGACCAAAACAAAACTGATTTAGAAAAAGGAATTGAATATCTTATTAATGACGGTCATAAGGCTATTAACATCCTATGGGCAACAGGCCGCAGAGCCGATCACACCATAACCAATATTACCAATATGGTGCGCTATAAATCAGATATAAGCCTAGTGTTATATGACGATTACTCCAAAATATTTTGTTTGCCCAAACATTTCGAAAAATGGTATGTAAAAGGTTTTCCCATTTCTCTTATTCCCATTGGAGTTGTTTCGGGAATTAACAGCAAGGGTCTAAAATATAACCTGACAAACGATACCCTTACCATTGGCTACAGAACTGGAAGTAGCAACGAGGCTGAAAATGATGGCATTGTTACCATTAGCTATGAAGAGGGTGATTTATTAATGATGGAATGCCGCGACTAACTCCAAACCTTTGTTCCTTCGGTACAATTGGTGCAAATGTCAATTTCTTTTCTGCTTTTAAGTAGGGCTTGTCTGAAGTTATTGTAACGTTCGCCTTTCCAAACATCTTCAAAATGTTGTGTGCTTACATCACCAAAACGGTGGGTAGCATCTTTATCAAAACAACAAGGCACAACCAATCCGTCCCAAGTAATCACACTACCTCGCCACATTCTCCAACATTGGTTTAATAACTTGTTTTTTATCTCATATCCCGTTTCTGTTTTTCGATAACGGGCCAAATCTTCGTTTGTAGGAATAAAATCATCGCTGGTTTTGTAATCATAAATCTGGGCGGTTTTAATTCCCAATTCGTCTACTCCTATTTCTTTTGACAGTCTTTTTATTTCGGGCAACTGATGCTCGTTGTGTTTAAAAACAATGAATTGCCAAATAATATGTGGGGTTGTTTTGTTCAGTTTTTTCTTCCAGTACAATAGCTTTTTAGTACCATCAATTACCTTTTCTACATTGCCCCCAATTCTATATTTACCATAGGTTTCTTGGGTAGTACCATCAATAGAAATGATTAGTCTATCAAGCCCGCTTTCAACAGTAGCTTTGGCCATTTCATCCGTAAAATAATGTGCATTGCTGCTTGTTGCCGTGTAAATATTTTTTGAAGCAGCATACCTCACAAATTCAAGAAATTGTTTGTTCAGAAAGGGCTCTCCTTGAAAATATAAAATCAACCAAACCAAGTCTTCATGTATCTCGTCAATGGTTTTCTTGTACAACGGCAAATCAAGCATTCCCGTATTGCGCGTAAACTCTCGCAAGCCACTCGGACATTGAGGACAACGCAGGTTGCAACTTGTTGTGGGCTCTATTTCCATGCTCAAAGGCATACCCCATTGGACAGGCCTTTTTATGGTTTTGGAAATGTAATAGCTACTAAACAGTTTTATGGCATTGAAAATGCGCCTATTATTTAGTTTTGATAATACATTGATGCCGTCTCTTATATTTCTATTCATGAAGCGGGGCAAACATACAAGATGTAATGAAATTTATAGATAAAATAAGTGGTGACCTTTAACGATTTATTCTCTAGGGCTTATAAAATATGGTAGGTTTTACTATACAAACAAGCAATTATCGAATAATTCTTCTTAAAAATTATAGCATATCCCTACTTGATTTATACCAAATTTATATCTTAAACTGCTGTTTTTTAAATTTCCAGCATTCACCAAATTGCGTCCAGATGCAATCAAGCAAATAAATGAAGTTAGATTTAATCCGCCCGCTAACACATAGGTTACAAACAATGTTTTCGTTTGATCATCAGCATTTTTAAATGTTAGAAAGGGGGCAATTGAATACAAAACTACTCCACCAATAAAACAACCGCCCGCAACTTGAAGATTTATTCCTGCTCTTTTTAACAAATCGTCTTTAGTGATTGTGATTTGATTATTTAAACTTGAAATTTCATCAGAAAAAAATGATTTCTTATATATGGTGTCTTTACCTATTGGGATTTTATATGCAATGTTATCTGAATTAATTGTATAGTTGATTTTAACATCCCCTACCTTGCTAGAAACATATAAAATTTTTTCTGCCTGAAGTGTTATAAATCCTTCTTTTACTGTGCTATCTTTCATTACTATCTTGAATTGAGCAAATAAAGATAGCGGACTAATTAATAACATTGATATAATCAGTTTCTTCATCATTAAAAAGTTAAAAGGTCTGGGTGAAAATTCAAAATTCAGCAACAATTACAAATCAAACTTGATACCTTGTGCCAATGGCAACTCTCTGCCATAGTTGATGGTATTGGTTTGTCTGCGCATATAGGCTTTCCAACTATCGCTACCACTCTCTCTTCCTCCACCTGTTTCTTTCTCCCCACCAAAAGCACCACCAATCTCTGCACCACTGGTTCCAATATTTACATTGGCAATACCACAGTCGCTACCCCACGCTGATAAAAAGGCTTCTGCTTCTTGCATGTTGTCAGTAAAAATACTTGAACTTAAACCTTGTTTAACTCCATTTTGCATAGCAATCGCTTCATCCATTTCTTTATATTTTAACAGATACAAAATAGGCGCAAAGGTTTCATGCTGCACAATGGCATATTCGTTTTTGGCTTCACAAATGGTCGGTTTTACATAACAACCACTTTCATAACCGTCTCCGCTCATTACCTCCGCACCACACAAAACAGTACCACCTTCTTTTTTCAATGCTTCAATGGCTTGTAAATATGCGTCTACGGCTGCTTTATCAATCAATGGACCCACCAAATTTCCTGTTAAAGGATTTCCAATAGTCAATTGACTGTATGCTTTCACCAACTTTTCTTTTACCGTATCATAAAGACTTTCATGAACAATCAATCTGCGGGTGGTAGTGCATCTTTGTCCTGCAGTTCCCACAGCTCCAAATACTACACCTATCATGGCTAAATCTAAGTTTGCATGAGGCGTTAGTATAATGGCATTGTTTCCGCCAAGCTCCAATAAAGCCTTTCCGAAACGCTGGGCTACGGTAGCTCCCACAATTCTTCCCATTCTGGTTGAACCGGTAGCAGAAACCAATGGGATCCTTTCATCTTTGCTCATCCACTCTCCTACTTTGTAGTCGCCATTTATTAAGCAGAAAATACCTTCTGGCAAGTTATTTTCCTTTAACACTTTTGCCATTAATTGCTGACAAGCAATTGCTGATAATGGCGTTTTTTCTGATGGCTTCCACACACATACATCTCCACAAACGGCCGCCAACATGCTGTTCCAACTCCAAACCGCAACAGGGAAATTAAACGCTGAAATAATTCCTACAATTCCAATGGGGTGGTATTGCTCATACATCCTGTGATTAGGGCGCTCGCTGTGCAT
>CANHJJ010000186.1 GCA_947460565.1 Bacteroidota bacterium | reverse complement strand
TATCAGCCATTTAGCTATAAAAATCAAGTGCAAATATAGGATTTGCCTTAAAATATCAAGTAATATCTCTGTTTTTGGAATACAAATGTTTCATGCTTTTGACGGGATTAACTCATTAACCAACAACAGGCAATCAACACCTATCATCAATAATTATCTAAAGCTTAATGCAAACATTCTTAGCTTCTGTGAAGAAACGAATGGCCTCCCAGCCACCTTCGCGGCCTACACCACTTTGTTTCATGCCTCCGAAAGGGGTGCGTAAGTCGCGTAGTAACCAGCAATTAATCCATACAATACCACTTTTGACTTTGGCTGCCACCCTGTGCGCCTTGTTTAGGTTTTCTGTCCAAATGGTACAAGCTAAGCCATATACCGTGCTATTGGCCATTATCAATACTTCTTCTTCGCTATCGAAAGGAGTAAGTGTAACAATAGGTCCGAATATTTCCTCTTGGTTGGTTCTGCAATGGTAGGCAAGGTTTTCGATAATGGTTGGAGCAATAAAGTAGCCGTTGGTATTTTCGCCATCTAGCTTCACCTCATGGCCTCCAAGCACAATATTTCCTCCTTCTTGTTTGGCTAAATCTATATAGCTTAACACCTTTTCAAAGTGCATTTTGCTAGCAATGGCGCCCACTTTGGTATCGTCAGCCAAAGGGTTTCCTACTTTCATTTTCTTGCTTTCTTCCACAAATGCCGCTTTAAATTTATCATAAATGGAGCGCTCAATAAAAATCCTAGAACCACACAAACAGATTTCACCTTGGTTTGTGAACGATGACCTTACAGATTCTTTTACAGCCTTATCAAAATCGCAGTCAGCAAAAATGATGTTCGGGTTTTTGCCACCTAATTCTAAAGACAATTTTTTAAACATAGGTGCAGCTACTCTTGCTATTTCAGCGCCTGTTTTAGTACCACCTGTAAAAGATATGGCGGTTATTTTTTCATGTGATACCAATGCTGATCCTACTTTTGGACCAAGTCCATGAACAATGTTTAATACACCTTTTGGTAAGCCCGCTTCAATACACAATTCTGAAAGCATAAAGGCTGTCATAGGAGTAATCTCACTTGGCTTAGCCACTACACAATTGCCAGTAGCCAAGGCAGGTGCTATTTTCCAAGTGAAAAGGTATAGAGGTAAATTCCAAGGACTGATGCAGCCCACCACACCAATGGGTGTGCGCAAAGTATAGTTTAATGCGTGGTTTCCCATTGAGTGGGTTTCACTTGCATAATGTTCAATGGCAGTGGCAAAAAAATGAATGTTTTGTTGTGCGCGAGGTATTTCACCTTTCTGAGCCAACCAAAAAGGTTTGCCTTGGTCAATGCTTTCGGCTTTGGCAAGTTTGTCGTTATCGCGTTCAATGAATGATGCCAGTTTTAAAAGGATTTTGCTTCTGCTATCTGAAGGCATGTTGCTCCAATTTTCAAAGGCAGCTTCTGCCGCTTGGTAGGCCAATTCCACATCTCTTTCGTCACTATCCGGACAAAGAGAATAAGCAGCGCCCGTGGCAGGATTTATGTTATCTATATATTGTTTTGAGCTAGGCTCTACTAATTCACCGTTGATGTAGTTTAGTATCTTTTGCATGCCACGAAGTAAAGAATTTTATGTGAGATTTGGGATATAGGCTATTTCTAACCCTTGTTGGTGTTGCGCAAAGGATAATGCTAGGCTCTCCAACAAGTATTAAATGCTTTGGTTTGTTGGTGAAGAACAAATAAGGCGAAACCTTTGTTGGTGTTGCGCAGAGGATTATTCTAGGAACACAAGTATTTAGTGCTTTGGTTTGTCAGTGAAGAAAACCAACAAAGGCGAAAATCTATATCTACAACTACTATTGGTCGAGTAATATCAATCTGTTATTCGTCATTCGTACAAAACGTTTTAGGAATGTTTACAAATAAAAGAAATTGAAAAATACAAATTTGTAAACCGTACCGAATTTAATTTTACAACCATTATTTTACTGTATTTATCTTGTGACAATTATTTTTTTGTAGTAATATGTTTTATTACCTGAAATCATACGCAGAATATAAACCCCTTCTGTAAATTTTGAAACATCAACTATTGCAGTTTCAATTTTTTCGGAAAATTGCTGTGACAAAACTTGTTGCCCAAAAGTGTTAAAAATGTTTAACTCAAATTGTTTACCATTGTTTTCGAAATTAGTAATAGTAAGTTTTTCACTGGTTGGATTAGGAAAAATGCTTATGTTATTTTGAATTTGATAATTTAAAATCCCCGTAGTTAGAGGTTGAGATTTAAAGTGCATTTCGTCAATTTTCAAGTTTGAACCAACAAACGAAAGCGAACTATCTTGCCATTGTGAGGATTGGATGTCTATAATTACTGTATCAGGCGCTTGCCCAAGATTAAAAGGAATTTCCATATATTGATAAGTTGATGAAGGAATTGGATTTCTTCCTGCATTCCCTATATTATGTCCGTTCTTTTTAAAATTTAACTGTACATCTGCCACTGTATTTCCTGATGGGACGAACTTATACCAAAATGCAACCGTATCTACTTGATTAAAAAATGGAAAACCGCCTTGCTCTTCACAACCTCCGCCACAATTATTTGGATACCATCCTGTTGAAATTCTCCCACCTTGAGCCACGGGATTATTATTTCGTTCACCGACATAGGTAATTAACTCTATGGCTTGAATTCCTGCTTTTGCATCATTGGTTTTATAAGCACCTCCAGTTAAGTTATTGTTACCTCCACCATTAAAAAACCAATTATTGGGCTTATCAATTATTGTGGTTTGCCACATTTCAAAATCACCATTTAACAAAGAAGGTTGGCTTCCTACTCCTGTAAATGAAATACTGTCTAACGTTAGCATACTACCATTTCTCATATAATTCTGATTTGAAAAATTGCTAGAGCCAGCACCAAATATTATTGTGTCAGGAGCCATTGGAAGGGCAGGAAGAAAACTGAATGAAAAAGGCGTATAGGTACTATGTGTTCCATAAAAATAATAACTATATTGTCCTATCATAACGCCTGCCTTGAAGAAAAATGCAATTACAAAACCCGTATCAGGAGAAGAAATATTTGACTTGTAAAATCCTCGCATACCCCTTGCTTGTTGGTTATATGGAAATCCTCCATGCCATAAAGCAGGATTGTTATTATTTGGATATACACTTACAAATATACCTGGAAGAGTATCACCACCTGATATCTCGGTTGTCATTCGAACTGCAAAGTTTCCATGGTATGCATCAGTTGACTTTATTACATTAAAAGGGTGACCGTTTCTAAAAGCATCTGTGTTTGAACTCCAAACATAATTTTGTGGAGTTTCAGAAGTGATAGTAGTCCAATTTTCAAAATTTCCGTTTGGAATGGACTGGGTTTGTGCATCAATGGCCAAGCTAATGGTGCCAATTATTGCAATTGTTAAAAGTAGCTTTTTTGTTTTCATTTTTACTTTATCAGTGATTATGGTGCTGACTCCGCACTTTATGTTGAAAAACATTTTTCAACATAACAAAGGTCTGTAAGTTTCAAAACCTAGCAGTTATATAGTTATCATAAACAATTGTATAATTCCCATTTGTTGCTATGCTAATAATTGGTTTACTTCGTTTCAAAAAAATACATCATCCATGAAACGAATAATCTTCTTGTTGCTTTTACTTCCTTGTTTGCTACCCGCACAAAATAAACTCACCATCGAAAAGCTTTGGCAATTGGGCCGTGTGTCTGACCCGCAAGTATCACCTGATGGCAAAATGCTTATTTATGGTGTACGCACCTTTGATGTGAAATCAAACCGAAGTACAAACCTAATTTATAGTATGCCCGCTATAGGTGGAGAGCCTAGAGCTATAAGTGAGGTAAAGATAAACGCATTCAGTGCCCGTTGGAGACCAGATGGAGCTAAAATTACCTACCTGAGTGCAGTTTCAGGCGAGGTGCAAGTTTGGGAAATGAATCCAGATGGTACTTCAAAAAGCCAAGTAACAAAAATTGCAGGCGGTGTAAATGGTTATAAATACTCTCCTGCTTTGAATGCCATTGCCTACGTAGCGGATGTGAAACTAGATAAAGAAGTGAAAGAGATTTACCCTGATTTGGACAAAACCAATGCTCGCATTATTGATGGTTTGATGTATCGCCATTGGGATGCTTGGCATGACTATGCTTACAGCCATTTGTTTTACATGAACTATGCAGATGGTAAAGCAACTGGTGAAGCCATTGATGTAATGAAAGATGAACGCAATGATTGTCCGCTTCCACCTCATGGGGATGATGATGAGTTTAACTTTAGCCCCGATGGAAAAAAATTGGTGTACAATAGCAAAAAGTTTAGTGGCACCGAAGCAGCCATTTCTACCAACAGCGATATTTATTTGTATGACCTAAAATCAAAAGAAACCGTTAATTTATCATACAAAAATTTGGGTTATGATAAAGGTGCACAATTCAGTCCTGATGGTACTAAAATAGCTTGGCTACAAATGAAAAGAGCGGGCAACGAAAGTGATAGAAATACCTTGGTGATGTATGATTTTAATTTTGCTAAAAGTATAAAGCAAGGTGATAAAATGATGACGGTAGAGCCCATAAAATCGCTTACTGCCAACTTTGATTATACTTTAGAAAACTTCTTGTGGTTGGATAACAGTCGCCTGTGTTTTACAGCCGTGTTTGAGGCTACCAAACAGATTTATTTGTTCGACCCTAAGTTGAAATCAACAACACAAATAGTACCGTTGACCCAAGGGGCGCATGATTATGGAAGTTTTTCGATTGGGTATAACAATAAAAAGCCAGTATTGGT
>CANHJJ010000185.1 GCA_947460565.1 Bacteroidota bacterium | reverse complement strand
CGAAGCAAAGAATAATCCTAATTTTTATTTTGAAGCACCTAAGTATGGTGGGCATGTGGGGTTTTCAATATCAGTGCCTAACGGCCGCTACTGGAGCGAAAAAAAGTGTCATCATTTTTTTGAAGAATTAGAAAACTGATAGAAATGTTTTGCGTGTAATTTATTGTATTAAAAGCACAGGTGCGATTAATTGCGCCTCTATTATTTTATAATTGACCAATTGGCTTACAGTTTAAATTGAATAAAAATTTTGTACTTTATAATAAATATTTATTTTTGATAAAACTCAAATTCTAGAAGAGCTAGAAAATATTAAAGATAAAACTATCAAACATCATGCAACAAAACAGCAAATCTCAGCTTTACACCCTCATTACCGTATTTTTCTTTTGGGGCTTTGTGGCCGCATCAAATGGGATTTTCATTCCTTTTTGTAAAAGTCATTTTAGTTTGAGTCAGTTTCAATCCCAGTTAATTGATTTTACTTTTTATGGAGGCTATTTTATTGGTTCAATCTTGTTGTTTGTATTGTCGCAAGTTGTTAAGGTAGATATTCTAAATAAAATTGGGTATAAGAAAGGTATTATTTATGGTCTGTTAATTTCTGTGGTAGGTGCTTTAGCTATTATCCCCTCTGTAAATGTCGGTTCATTTCCTTTGATATTAGGTTCATTCTTTATAGTGGCCTTAGGTTTTAGTTTGCAGCAAACTGCTGCGCAGCCCTTTGTCGCTGCTATGGGCAGTCCTGAAACGGGTGCACATCGTTTGAACCTAGCGGGTGGTGTTAATTCATTGGGGACCACACTAGGACCGATTGTGGTGGGTGTGGTTTTGTTTGGAACAGTGGGCAGTCAAACAGATGTTTCTATTACTTCTATCAATTCATTGTATTTAATATTAGCGGGAGTGTTTGCTGCTGTGGCCGTATTCTTCTCGATGGTTGAACTTCCAAACATAACAAGTCAAGAGGCCTTTGAACCAGGAGCTGGAGCATTTAAATATCCTCAATTGGTTTTGGGTATGATAGCCATATTTACATATGTAGGTGTTGAGGTATCTATTCAAAGTAACATGGGTGCATTGCTCAAAGATGCTGCTTTTGGAGGCTTTGATGAGAGTCATATTTCACATTTCATTTCATTGTATTGGGGTAGTTTAATGATAGGTCGTTGGACAGGTGCTATCAGTGCTTTTGATTTAGCTAAATCAACTAAAAAAATATTGGGTGTGGTTATGCCATACCTTGCTTTTGGACTTATCTTATTTGTAAATAGCATGGGTGGTAAAGATGTGAGTGATTTATTCATGTATGCCATCTGTGTATTAGGATTAATCATTGCTAATTTTATAGGTCAAGAAAAACCTGCTAAAACGCTTATGTTATTTGCCATATTTGGTATAATAGCTATGGTAATAGGTTTAATGACAACCGGACAAATGGCTTTATATGCTTTCATAAGCGGAGGTTTGGCTTGCAGTATCATGTGGCCATGTATTTTCTCTCTTTCAATTGCAGGATTAGGAAAATATACCAGTCAAGGTTCTTCTTTCTTAATCATGATGATTTTAGGTGGTGCTATTATCCCACCACTACAAGGTAAATTGGCTGATAGTATAGGTATTCACATGAGCTATATTATTCCAGTATTTTGTTTTGCATACCTTGCATTTTTTGCTTTCAAGGCCAAAGCGGTTTTAAAAACACAAGGAATTGATGAAGACCAATTAGAAGCTGCAGGAGGCCATTAATCTCTATTCATTTTTTATAATTTTGTCCATGAAAATTATAGCTTTATCCTTACTTTTATTTTTCTTTTGCATACAAAGCAATGCGCAAGGTATAGATACTTTACAGGATAGGGTTAATTTAATTGAACAGTCATTATTCTATCAAACAGGTGAATTGCCCCTTAAAGTAGGTGAGGCAAAATTGAAAGTACCTAATGGGTTTCGTTTTCTTGACAGAAAACAAAGTATATTTATACTAACTGAACTTTGGGGTAACCTAGCAGATAGCAGTGTTATAGGTATGCTAGTGCCGAATGGTAAAGGAGTGCTCGATTTCAATTCTTGGGTATTTACGATTAGTTATGATGATATGGGTTATGTGAAGGATGATGATGCAGATGATATCAATTATGATGACCTTTTGAATGAAATGCAGCAAGAATGCACCGATGCAAATCCTGAGCGTGAAAAACAAGGATATCAAGCTATTGAGATTATTGGTTGGGCATCACAACCTTATTATGATAATCATAAAAAAGTACTTCATTGGGCTAAGGAAATTAAGTTTGGAAAAGACACTATAAATACCTTGAACTACAACCTTAGGGTGCTCGGTCGCAAAGGGGTTTTTATGTTAAATGCAATTGCCACAATGTATGAATTGCCTGAAGTAAGAACCAATATCGGCAAAGTGATAAACAGTATCGAATTTACAGAAGGAAATCGTTATGGCGATTTTAAAACAGATATAGACCAAGTGGCAGCATGGACCATTAGTGGTTTAGTGGCAGGTAAAATATTGGCCAAAGTAGGATTATTTGCATTGGTATTAAAATTCTGGAAATTGATTGCCATTGTATTTGTGGCTGGTGGAAGTGCTATTTGGAAGTTTTTTATGAGGCGGAAAAAGCAAGAAGAAGGTATGGACTAAAAGTACAATCTTCATTATTTTCCAGTCATCAAACTATTATTACTTTTATCAACTATTACTTTATGCAGCATAGTATTTACTAAATTGCTGAAAAAATATTTATGAATAACATGCTGAAATCATCAAGTTTATTAAACATATTTGCTATTTTAGTTCTATTTTCTTGTCAACAAAATCAAAATAAAATGATTGAACCCGTTCGTGTTATTCCTATGAAGGATTTTTTTAGAAATCCTGATATTGCTTATTTTTCATTATCACCCAATGGAGAAAAAATTTCATTTACGAAGCCTTACAAAAACAGAATGAATATCTTTGTTTCTGCTCTTGGAAGTGATGATACAACACAAGTTACTTTTATTGAAGACAGGGATGTCGAAGCTTATTTCTGGAAAACAAATAAACGCATCATTTATGTAAGAGATAATGATGGGGATGAAAATTACCATTTGTATGCAGTAGATGACGATGGAAAGAATCAAAAGGATTTAACTCCTTATGATGAAGTAAACGTACAAGTGGTAGATGAGTTAGAGGAAAATGAAAATGAAGTGCTAATTGGCATGAATAAACGCAACCCTGAATTGTTTGATGTATATCGATTAAACATTAATACAGGTGATTTGAAAATGGAAGCTGAAAATCCGGGTGGGGTTACTAATTGGGTTACTGACCATAAAGGTAATATCAGAGTTGCTGTTCAATCAGATGGGGTTAATACCAATTTGCTGTATCGTGATGATATAAAAGAAAATTTCAAGTCGGTTTTGACTACTAGTTTCAAAGAAAGTGTAAGTCCATTGTTTTTTACTTTTGATAACAAATTTCTTTATGCTGCTTCAAATTTAGGAAGAGATAAAGCGGCTATTGTTAAGTTCGACATAGCCAATGGAAAAGAATTGGAAGTAATTTATCAAAATGATGAAGTGGATGTGGATGGCCTAGATTATTCAAAGAAACGCAAAGTTTTGACTGCTATTACATACACAACAGACAAAGAACAGGTAAAATATTTGGATAAAGAATATGAGGGGATGTATGAAAAATTGAAAGAGTTATTGGGTGATAAATATGAAATCATCATTACCAGCCAAAATAAAAATGAAGATAAATTTTTGGTAAGAACCATAAGTGATAGATCGCTTGGTGCAAGCTATTTTTATGATGCTGCAAAAAAGGAAATTAGTAAAATAGCAGATCGAGCACCTTGGTTAGATGAGAACGAAATGTGCGAAATGAAACCTATTGTTTATAAAGCCAAAGATGGCTTAACTATTCACGGTTATTTAACACTACCTAAAGGAATTGAATCTAAAAACTTACCTGTTGTTATTAATCCTCATGGTGGGCCTTGGGCCAGAGATGAATGGGGTTGGAATGCAGAGGTGCAATTTTTAGCCAACAGAGGTTATGCGGTTTTACAAATGAATTTTAGGGGTTCAACGGGCTATGGAAGAAAGTTTTGGGAAGCAAGCTTTAAGCAATGGGGTTTAAGCATGCAACAAGATATTACAGATGGGGTTGAGTTTTTGGTTAAAGAAGGCATTGCCGATCCTAAGCGTGTGGCCATATATGGTGCAAGTTATGGTGGATATGCTACCCTTGCAGGTATTACTTCAACACCTGAATTGTATGCTTGTGCAGTTGATTACGTGGGGGTTTCGAATCTATTTACTTTTATGCAAACCATT
This sequence comes from Bacteroidota bacterium, assembly GCA_947460565.1. GTDB lineage: Bacteria > Bacteroidota > Bacteroidia > UKL13-3 > UKL13-3 > RGVD01. Next base: position 475 of record CANHJJ010000185.1, on the reverse strand, counting down.
CCTCCCTATTGGAAACCTTTTTTAAATATGATGTACGAAATGGTTGGAGATCCCAAGAAAGACTCGACCTTGATGCATGATGCGTCTCCTGTTTATTTTGTAGATAAAATCAAATGTCCATTGTTTATAGCTCAAGGCGCAAACGACCCTCGCGTTAACAAAGCTGAAAGCGATCAAGTGGTGGAAGCACTGAAGAAACGAGGTGTTCAAGTAGAATACATGGTAAAAGATGATGAGGGACATGGATTTGGTAATGAAGAAAACCAATTCGATTTCTATGGTGCTATGGAGAAATTTTTAGCCAAGCACTTGGGCGGTAGAATAGGGGAGTAAGGATAAATTAGATTTACAATTTTTCATTCAAAAACACAAAAATTTCTTTAGGTAATATTTGATGGAAAGCCTCCCTATCAAAACCATCAGGATCAGTTGATGGTGGAAAGTTTTGGTTTTTCATGGCTTCCGGAAAAGGAGT
>CANHJJ010000184.1 GCA_947460565.1 Bacteroidota bacterium | reverse complement strand
GTGTATGTGAGAATTATTTTAATTTTTGTTTTTTGAGGAACTAATTATTTTTCCAATTATCTTTTTTATAACTTCTATTTCTTCAATCAAATTTTCAGGTTTAGGGTAACTTTCTGTTGCTTTACATAAACTCAACCAATACATTGTTTCGTAAGTTTCCTTATCAGCAATTTTCATCTTATGCACAAAATCCGATTTGCTTTCAGCACTTTGAGCTTCATGCACATTTGCACCTATTGATGTAACTGATTTGAATAGTTGATTTGCCATTAGATTTTTTTTCTTATCTTCTAATTTTTCTGAGTATTGAATTATTTTTAATGCAAACTCATACGTTAGTTTTACTATTAAATTTTCTTCCATTGTTCTATTATTTGTCTTTAATTCTCACATTAACAAATTCTCACATCCCCACATTAAATAAATCAAACATCTCCAATAACACTTCTTTATCATCAAAATGATGTTTCACTCCTTTTACCTCTTGGTAGTTTTCATGCCCTTTTCCAGCTATCAAAATGATATCTCCTTTTTTTGCAATACTTACTGCAGTTTTAATAGCTTCCTTTCTGTCACTTATTCTTAATGTCTTTTTGAAATGAAGAGGTTTTACTCCCTTTTGCATATCATCTAGAATGGCTTCAGGCTCTTCGTTTCTTGGGTTATCAGATGTAAATACAACTTTGGTGCTCAACTCACACGCTACATCTGCCATTACTGGTCGTTTTGCCGCATCTCTGTTTCCTCCGCAACCCACTATGGTTATTAACTCTTCGTTTCTTGTGCGCAATTCATTGATAGTAGATAATACATTCTTCAATGCATCTGGTGTATGCGCATAATCAACTATGCCTATCACTCCGTTGTTTGATCTATAATATTCAAATCGACCTTTTACAGCTGATATATTACTTAGGTGGGTTATAATTTCATCTCTCTCTTTGCCCAATAAAAATGCAGCACCATATACAGCTGCAAGGTTGTAAGCATTGAAATTACCAACCAATCTAAACCAAGCCTCTTGTTCATTTATATTAAGCAACATGCCATTGAAATCACTCTCTACAATTTTGGCTTTGAAATCGGCCATACTTTTTAATGAATAGGTGTAACGAGAAGCTTTGGTATTTTGCAACATCACCATTCCATTTTTATCGTCTTTATTAGTTAATGCATAGGCATCTTCATTCACCTCATCAAATAGTTTTTTCTTTGCTTTGATATAATTATCGAAAGTCAAGTGATAGTCCAAATGGTCGTGTGTGATATTGGTAAATATGATACCTGCAAAGTGCAAGCCCTTGATTCTATTTTGGTCAATGGCATGTGAGCTGGCTTCCATAAAACAATACTCACATCCTTGCTCCAACATTTCGCTAAGTAATTCGTTAATTTTTATCGAATCAGGTGTGGTATGGGTTGAAGGAATAACCGTTTCGTTTATTTGATTTTGAACGGTTGATAATAAACCTACATTGTGACCAAATGAACGAAATAGGTTGTGCAATAATGTAGCAACAGTGGTTTTCCCATTGGTGCCAGTTACTGCTGTTAGTTTCATTTTTTGTGATGGATAGTTGTAGAAAGCTGCTGCCATTAAACCCATGGCAGCAGTTGAGTTTTCAACAGAAATATACGTAACCTTGCTGTTTAATTCGCTTGGTAACACTTCACAAACAATGGCAATTGCGCCTTTTTCAATTACATCTTGAATATATGAATGACCGTCAACACTTGTGCCTTTTATGGCAAAGAATAAGGTTGAACCTCCAATATGTCTCGAGTCAAAGCATAGTTTTTTTATAACAAGATTGGCATTGCCTTGAATCTTTGCTTGTGGGATATTCGATATAAGTTCTTGTATCGTTTTCACTTAGCTTAACTGTAGTTTAATGGTTATACCTTTATTAATTCTTTCCCCAGCTTTTACTGACTGTTTTTTTACTTTTCCAAATCCTTCTACTAGTACTTTTGCGCCTGATTTTTCAAGCATAAAAACCGCATCTTTTGCTTTCATTCCTTGCAGATTTGGCATGATACTTTTTAAAGTTTTTACTGGTTGAATGGCCAACGAATTATCCTGCATTTCTGCTTGCATCCAATCTGTTTCAAATTCGTTTATACTATCGTTATGCACATGAGATGAAATGCTAACTTTATCTAAAACTTGTTTTATATCCTCTGTGTTTGCAACTTGTATAGAAGGCAAATCATTGCTAAAATGATTATGAGTAAACTTTAATTCTTTATGAAGTTGGATCGAGTTGGCATACACTTTATCAGCCAAATCTTTGAAGACGGGTCCTGCTACAGCAGCTCCATAAAACACACCTTTACTTGGTGCGTTCACCATCACAAAACAGGTGTACTTTGGATTCTCAGCAGGGAAATAGGCACAAAAAGATGAACGATAAATTTTCTTCTTATAGCCATGTTTTCTATCTGCTACCAAAGCGGTTCCTGTTTTACCAGCTGCGGTATAGTATGGACTTCTTAGCTTTGAGCCTGTGCCACGTATCACAACACCTTCAAGCATTTTTCTTAAGTAAGTAAGCGTTTCATTATTACATACTTTTTCAACCAATACTTCTGTATGATATTCTTTTACAGTGTTGCCATTATTAACTATCTTTTTAACAAACAGTGGCTTTACCATTTTGCCATTGTTTGCTACTGAGTTATATAGAGTAGCTATGTGCAAGGGTGTTACTAACACTTCATATCCTATGCTACTCCAAGGAAGCGTGGTACATGACCAAGCTCTATCTGATGGGTGCTTAATCAATGGCACTCCTTCACCTTGAATTTGCAGGCCTAATTTTTTGGTTAAATGAAGTTTTTCTAAGTGATTATAGAACAGTTCAGGTTTGCCTCTATAGTTATTGAAAACAGCCTTGGAAATAGCCACATTGGATGATTTCTCAAATGCAGTTTGAATATTAATCAATCCACTTCCTTTGCCTTCAGACTCATGAATGGTGGCATTCGGACAATATTGGTGCGAACCATCTTCGGTATCAAACAAATCGTTATTATCAATTACTCCATCATCCAACAAAGACATAACAGATGCCAATTTGAAAGTTGAACCTGGCTCTAAACATTCACCCACTGCATAGTTAAAGCGTTCTTTGTATTCTCCCTCGCTCACTCTACTTAAATTGGCGATGGCCTTTATTTCGCCTGTTTGAACTTCCATCAGTATGGCTGTTCCCCACTCCGCATCATTCAACTTCAACACATTCATTAATGAATGAGTGGCCACGTCTTGTAAATTAATGTCTATGCTTGTGATGATATCATTACCATGTTGTGCTTCTATTTCATCATCCTCATTCAACGAAATCCAAGTGCCACCAGCAATACGCTGCATGGCTTTTTTTCCACTAGTACCAGCTAAGTATTTATCAAAAGCCCCCTCAATACCCACTTTGGCAACATTCTCTTGGGTGAACCCAATGGTTCTTTCTGCTAAGTAATCAAAAGGCTTTTCTCTTCTGTTTTTATTCTCAACTATAAGTCCACCTTTGTATTTTCCTAATCTCAAAATAGGTAGTTGTTGTACCCTACGCATTTGCTTGAAACTCGCTTTCTTGTGTAGCACATGATAACGTTCTTTTCTTTGACGTAGGTTAGTGATAAGTTTTTTATAACTATCTTTACTTTTATCTTTAAATAGGTTTGACAAGCCCATTGATAAGCTGTCTATACCAGTTTCAAATTCCTCGTCCTTTGCCGCCACAGCATCTATAATGATGTCATAAATTGGCATTGAAGTGGCCAATAGGTTTCCATTGCAATCAAAAATATTTCCTCGCACAGGCGCTACATCAAATACTTTAGTACTCAAGCTATCTGCCATATTGAGCCATTTTTTTCGTTCGATGAAGTCAATTTTTATAAGGTACCAAATAATAAAGCATGCAAATACAAGCATACCGCCAAAAGCGCTGTATGTGCGTATGAGTATTACTTTTCGTATGTTGGTATTAATTGCCATTTATCGTTATTTTCTGTGGCGGATTTTTTGATTCTTTTATTCCTAAATGTTCAAGCCTTTTTGCAATGGATGATTGTCTGCTTTGGTTCATCATTTCGCTCATTATGCTTGTATATTCACTTCTTAATTCTTTATTCTCTTTGTTTACTTTATCAATACTTCTGATTAGCTTTTCAGTGGTATGTCCGTTCCATATTAACAAGACCAAAAGAAAGCAGATGAACAATGCAAAAGGCAATTGTTTTAATAACATTTCACGAGAAATATTAAAATCGAAATCAGCTACCTTTTTTACTGTATCACTCAGTTTTGAGGTATCCGCTTTTTCAATTTTTGGCTCTTCGTTATCAGTTATTATTCTGTTCATTATTTTTAAGTACCAAGCTATTTTCCTCTTGGCTATTTGTTTTTAATTGCAACAACACATTCACAAATGCTCACATATTCTTATGCTCACATCGTCTCGCAATCCTTAATTTGGCGCTTCTTGCCCTTGGGTTTTGCTCTATTTCTTCATCACTTGCAACGATGGCTTTTTTTTGTACGGCAGTGAAAGGCTTTATCACATTTCCGAAAAAATCCTTTTCAAGCTCACCCTCAAAATTGCCACTGTTTATAAAGTCTTTCACCAATCTGTCTTCTAATGAATGATAGCTCATAATTACGATCACTCCACCTGGTTTAATAATATCAGTGCATTGACGCAATAGCTTTTTCAACACCTCTAATTCTTCATTCACCTCTATTCGTAAGGCTTGAAAAACCTGAGAGTAAAATTTGTACTCCCTGAATTTGGGTGCATGTCTATCAAGTGCTTTTTTTAAGTCAGCCACAGT
>CANHJJ010000183.1 GCA_947460565.1 Bacteroidota bacterium | reverse complement strand
CGCCTTTGTAAAGCACGTATGTTTAGTGATGTTTTAAGTCGCATCCATTTTTGGGGATGGCAGTTAATCATTGCTTTGGCTGCAGTATCATTACTTTTAGGCTATACCACAGGCAAAGAATATGCTGAATTAGAATGGCCTATCGACATTATGATTGCCTTGGTATGGGTAACATTTGGTATTAACATGATTGGAACTATTGTCAAACGCAGAGAAAAACAAATGTATGTTGCTATTTGGTTTTATATAGCCACCTTGGTAACCGTTGCTGTTCTTCACATTGTTAACTCTCTTGAACTGCCTATTAGTTTCACAAAAAGCTATTCAATTTATGCAGGTGTACAAGATGCCTTGGTACAATGGTGGTATGGACATAACGCAGTTGCGTTCTTTTTAACTACACCTTTCTTAGGTATGATGTATTACTTTTTACCAAAAGCAGCGGGTCGTCCAGTATACTCATATAAACTTTCTATTTTACATTTCTGGTCATTGATATTTTTATATATCTGGGCGGGTCCTCACCATTTGTTATATTCTTCTTTACCAGATTGGGCGCAATCATTGGGTGTTGCTTTTTCAATAATGTTGATTGCTCCATCATGGGGAGGTATGGTTAATGGATTGTTAACGCTTCGTGGCGCTTGGGACAAGGTAAGAGATGAGCCTATCTTAAAAATGTTTGCTGTAGGTATAACTGCTTATGGTATGGCTACTTTCGAAGGACCTATGTTATCTTTGAAAAACGTAAATGCTATTGCCCACTTTACCGATTGGATCGTAGGTCACGTGCATGTGGGTGCGTTGGGTTGGAATGGTTTATTAACCTTTGCCATTATTTATTGGATTATACCTCGTATTTACAATACAACCATTTACTCTAAAAAACTAATGAATGTGCATTTCTGGTTAGCTACATTGGGTATTGTATTCTATGCTATTCCCATGTATTGGAGCGGATTTACACAAGGCTTAATGTGGAAAGAATTTACTCCAGAAGGAACCTTGCAATATCCTGAGTTCTTAAAAATTACTTTGAAGATTCTTCCATTACACATGCTTCGTTCATTCGGTGGAGCATTGTATTTAAGTGGTTTCTTGGTGTTAATTTACAATGTTGTTAAAACCATCAGGCAAGGTAAATTGGTGGCTAACGAAGCGGCAGAAGCTCCAGCAATAGCAAAATCTATGGGTCATGGTAGTGAATTTTGGCATGCCATCCTTGAAAGAAAACCAATTACTTTCACTGTTTTAGCTATATTGGTAATTGTTGTGGGTGGTGCGGTGGAGTTAATCCCAACCTTTACTATCAAATCAAACATTCCAACCATTGCATCCGTAAAACCCTATACACCACTTGAATTGCAAGGTAGAGACATTTACCAAAGAGAAGGCTGTAATACTTGTCATACACAATGGATTCGTCCATTCCGCTCCGAGACTGAAAGATACATGGGTGAATACTCTAAAGCTGGTGAGTTCGTTTATGACCATCCATTTTTATGGGGATCAAAACGTACTGGCCCAGATTTGATGCGTATTGGCGGTAAATACCCTGATAGCTGGCATTATCACCACATGATTGACCCTCGCACCATGTCACCAGGTAGTATCATGCCTCAATATTCATGGTTGGCTGAACAAGATTTAGACATTAGCACCACACCTAAGAAACTGAAAGCAATGAAAACGCTTGGTGTACCTTATACAGAATATGAAATAGACAATGGCAATGTATCATTAAAAGTCCAAGCAGATGCGATTACAGCTAACTTGAAAAAGGAAGGTATTGTTATGGAAAGTCAGAAAGAATTGGTTGCTGTGATTGCTTATTTGCAAAGAATGGGAACTGATATTAAAAAACAAACTAAAGCAAGCAACTAATTAAACATGAAACAATATTTAGCAAATGTGCAAGGTGTAGATGGTTATCTCATCTTCTCAATGATCGTTTTTCTGTCTTTTTTTATTGGACTACTCTTTTGGGTGTTCAAAGCCGATAAAAAATACATAGATAAAATGAAAAATATACCACTTAACTAAAAATAATAAGTTATGAATAAAATAAAATTAACAGCGGTATTGATGTTGTTTGCATCAATAGCAATGGCGCAAACTGCTACTACCGAAAGCGCACCCACAATGGAATTTCACACCATCCTGTTAGGAGTTATAGGCATTTTGATTTTTGTTCTTTTCCTATTGGTATTGACCCTAAGGAGAGTTCTATATATCCTTAAAGTTGAATCACAAGGTGGCGTATATCCTACTGAAGTGCAACAAAATTTTTGGGAAAACATCTTGAGCTTAAAACCCCTAGCTGCTGAAAAAGAGCTAGAACTAGATCACGATTTTGATGGTATCAAAGAATTGAATAACCCTATTCCTTTTTGGTTCAATCTATTGTTTTATACAACCATTGCTGTGGCTTTTGTCTACCTCTTGGTATTCCATGTTTTTGAAGTAGGAAGTCTTCAAGGCAAAGAATATGAAACAGAAATGGCGAATGCTGAAATATCTAGACAAGAATACATTAAAAAAGCAGGTAACTTAATAGATGAAAACAGTGTGGTTTTATTAACAGATAAAAACAAGATTCATGAAGGTGCTGAAATCTTCACAAGTAAATGTGTGGTTTGTCATGGTGAAAAAGGTGAAGGTAAAGTAGGACCAAACTTAACTGACGAATATTGGTTGCATGGTGGTGATGTGAAATCAATCTTCAAAACCATTAAATATGGTGTTCCATCCAAAGGTATGGTGGCTTGGCAAAATTCAATGAATGGATCCCAAATGCAAGAGTTAGCAAGTTTTATTCTAAGTCTACAAGGAACAAATCCTCCGGGTGGTAAAGATCCACAAGGTGACAAAGTTTTAGGAGTATCAACTGCCTCTAGTAATTCAACAGCCACGGCAAGTGCAGATACAATTGTAAAGAAATAAATAATAGATGTTACAACAAGCAACACCACCTCAAGGCGAAATTTATCGTGATAGTATCTCCTTAATTGATAAAGGGGGTGATCGCAATTGGGTTTATCCCAAGAAACCCAAAGGACCACTATACACGGGTCGTACATGGTTTAGCATTGCCTTGATGGTGTTGTTGTTTACTGGTCCGTTTATCAAATTAAAAGGCCATCCTTTGCTTTTATTAAATGTGCTTGAAAGAAAGTTTATCATATTTGGCATTCCGTTTTGGCCACAAGACCTTCCTTTGTTTGCCCTCTTGATGATAACCTTTGTGGTTTTCATCATTCTCTTTACTGTTATATTTGGTCGTGTATTCTGCGGTTGGGCTTGCCCCCAAACCATCTTTATGGAAATGTTATTTCGTAAAATTGAATACCTAATAGAAGGAGATGCTAAAGCCCAAAAGAAACTAGATGAACAAGATTGGGATACAGAAAAAATAGGCAAGAAAACCACAAAACACGTTTTATTCTTTTTATTAGCCGTAGTCATAGCCAATACCTTTTTAAGCTATTTGATTGGTGTTGATCAAGTATGGAAACTGATAGAAGAAGGGCCCATGGCACACTTGGGTAAGTTCTTTGCCCTTATCATTTTCTCTACAGTTTTTTATGCCGTTTTTGCCAAATTCAGAGAAATCATTTGTATAGTTGTTTGCCCTTACGGACGACTTCAAGGATTAATGCTAGATAAAAATTCCATAGTAGTAGCCTACGACTATGTTCGTGGTGAACCAAGGGGATTGCATAAAAAAGGTAGAGAAGAAAAACTAGGAGATTGCGTGGATTGTAACCGTTGTGTGCATGTTTGCCCTACTGGAATTGATATCAGAAATGGTACACAATTAGAATGTATTAATTGCACCGCTTGTATTGACGAGTGTAATGATGTGATGGTAAAAATGAAACAACCAAAAGGCTTAATTCGTTTTGCTTCTTCAGCCGAAATTACTTCAGGTATTGTTAAACGTATTACATTTAGAAGTGTGGCTTATACCGGCATACTATTAATATTAATGAGTACACTTACTTATCTATTAACTACCCGAAAAGAAATTGATTCTACGGTATTAAGAACACCTGGCATGTTGCACCAAGAACAAGGAAATGGGATGATTAGCAATATGTATAATTTTGAGGTGGTGAATAAAACTTTTTTTAATAAACACATTGAAATTAAAGTGACCAAACCAAGCACAGCCGTTCTTAAAATGGTAGACAGAAATAGCCCTCAGTTTGAGTTAAACGAAGATGAATTGGCCAAAGGTTCATTCTTTATCATCATTCCTCAAACCGATATTAAGGCAAACAATATTAAAACTGACATAGAAATATACAGCAACAACAAACTCATTCAAACGATTGAAACAAACTTTGTAGGGCCAGTAAAATAAATACGCTTTAGTTAGTTTGAAAAAATCATGTGAGTAAATACATACTATTAAACTTTTGTTATATGAAAATCAATTGGGGTCATAAACTCGTATTCTTCACTGTTTTATTCATGTTATTCATCATATACATGGTGTATACCATTAGCAAGCAAAAAGTAGATTTGGTAGATAAGAACTATTACGAAAGAGGTATCAAATACCAAGACGAAATAAATAAATTTAATGCCAGCTCAGATGTTGAGCATCAAGTGGCCTATGATGATGTTCAAAAATCTTTATCATTCACAGCCAAGCAAGCCATCACTGGTACCCTATATTTTTATAGAGCAGGTGATGAGAATTTAGATTTTAAACTCCCTTTTTCAGTGGAAGGAGAAACTCCTTTTATCTATAATACCGGTCAACTTAAAAAAGGTGTTTGGAAAGCCACATTCGAATGGAAGATAGGCGAAAAGTTAATGGCTTCAGAGAAAAACATTGAGATAAAATGATCTTCATTACCGCTTTTCTCACAGG
>CANHJJ010000182.1 GCA_947460565.1 Bacteroidota bacterium | reverse complement strand
CAACAAAACCTCTATACATTGTTTGGCACTTGGCAAATATTGAAAGGTGCACCCATTCCTAATTGGGAGGAGTTTAAAAATGTGGATGTAAAAAAAATTGAGCATAACTACAAAATATTAAAAACACAAAGAAAGATTGTTCACTCAGTGCCAGATTGGTTGGATGATTTAGCCATTAAAGAATTAGGTAAACAATGGAACCAAGAAGTGGAAGCATTGAACCTAACTGCACCTGTGGTAATAAGGGTTAATAATCTAAAAACAAACAAAGCTGATTTAGCCAAATCGCTAAAGGAGAAAGAAATTGCTACTGAAATAGTTCAAGGCTGCAAAGACGCATTGATACTTAAGGAAAGACAAAATCTTTTCATCACTGAGGAGTTTAAAAATGGCTTATTTGAAGTGCAAGATGCTTCTTCTCAATTGGTAGCTGAAATGATGCAATTGGAACCTGGAATGAAAGTGGTGGATGCCTGTGCTGGTGCTGGTGGAAAAAGTATGCACATCGCTTCTATCATGCAAAACAAAGGACGTATTATCAGTCTTGATACCGAACAATGGAAATTAGATGAATTGAAGAAACGAGGTCGCAGAGCAGGTGTTTGTAATATTGAAACGCGTTTGATTGAAGGTACCAAAACCATCAAAAAATTACATGATTTTGCTGATAGGGTCCTTCTAGATGTGCCTTGCAGCGGATTAGGAGTTATTAAGCGTAACCCTGATGCCAAATGGAAACTAAGTTTGGAGTTTATAGAAAAAGTAAAGAAACAACAACAAGAAATCCTCGAAAACTATAGTAAAATTGTAAAACCAGGAGGAAAAATGGTATATGCTACATGCAGTATTTTGCCTAGCGAAAACTTTTTGCAAGTGGAGGCTTTCTTAAAAAATCACCCTGAGTTTACCTTAGAAGAAGAGAAACGTTTATACCCAAGTCAAACAGGATTTGATGGATTTTATATGGCAAGATTGGTAAAAGCTAATGTATAATTAACGGAAGAATGGCAATAGTAAAATTGGATATACTTTGTTTTGGTGCACACCCTGATGATGTTGAGCTATCGTGCAGTGGCACTGTGATGAGACATATTGATTTAGGTTACAAGGTAGGAATAATTGACTTAACCCAAGGAGAATTGGGAACCAGAGGCTCAGCAGAACTGCGATTGCAAGAGGCAGAGAAAGCAGCCAAGATATTAGGAATAAGTTGTAGGGATAATATCGGTTTAGCAGATGGTTTCTTTAGAAAAGACCAGGAAACATTGCTTAAAATAATAGCCAAAATACGTCAATACCAACCTGCAATTGTACTTTGTAATTCAGAGATTGATCGACATGTTGACCATGGTAGAGCGGCTGATTTAATTGAAGAAGCTTGTTTTTTAAGTGGCCTTAGGAGAATTGAAACCCAATTAGATGGCCATCAACAGGAAGCTTGGAGGCCAACATCTGTTTATCACTATATTCAAGACCGCATGCAAACCCCAGATTTGCTATTTGACATTACACCCTACATGGATAGGAAAATTGAATCTATTAAGGCTTTTAGCAGTCAGTTCTATGATGCCAATTCAATAGAGCCCGAAACCCCAATATCAGGAGAGTTTTTCTTTGATTTTATTAAATCAAGAGCCATTGAATTTGGCCGAAATATCAATGTAAAATATGCGGAAGGATTTACTGTGAGACGAACCATTGGCTCAAATAACCTAATGAACTTACTTTAATCTACGTCCAACATTCCTGGTCTTCTTTCTTTGGTCCTTAGCACACTTTGCTCATGTCGCCAAGCATCAATTTTTGCATGATTGCCAGACAATAAAATTTCAGGAACTTTCCAGCCTTTATAATCTGCTGGTTGGCTATAAACGGGGGGACTTATCAAATTATCCTGAAAAGAATCGCTTAAGGCAGAGGTTTCATCATTTAACACACCAGGAATAAGTCTAACTATGGCATCTACAACTACTGCAGTGGCAAGCTCTCCTCCTGTTAGCACATAGTTACCTATGGATACCTCACGAGTAATCAAATTTTGTCTAACACGTTCATCTACTCCTTTATAGTGTCCGCATAAAAAAGCTATGTTCTTTTTGCCTGAAAGTTGATTGGCTAATTTTTGATCGAACAATTCTCCATCAGGACTTAAATAAATTACCTCATCATAGTTTCGTTCCGACTTTAGTTTTTGCAAACAATTGTCAATAGGTTCAACCATCATCACCATACCTGCTCCTCCCCCATAAGCATAATCGTCCACTTGCTTATGCTTATTGTTACTATAATCGCGAATGTTATGCAAGGCGATTTCAACCAATTGTTTAGCTTGAGCCCTCTTTAGGATGGACTCGCTAAATGGACCTTCAAACATTTGAGGGAATAAAGTTAAAATATCTATATGCACTGTAATTATGAATTAAGAATTATTGGTTATTAAGTTTTGAAGCCATGCACTGAATTACTGTGAACTACTTTGCATTCAAATCTAAAAATCCCGCGGGAAGGTTTAAGGTAATTTGCTTTTGCTTATTGTTAATTTCAATAACAAACTCCTCCACAGCAGGAATAAGCACTTCTTGGTCTTTATAAAAGGTTTGAAGCATGGTTTGACCAGGCATTTCAATAATTTCGTTTAATATGCCTATTTCACCGAAACCATCAGCAAAAATTCGGTAACCAATAATTGAAACATCTAAATTACCTTTCTTTCTTTTCACCCCTGATTTATGGAGTAAAACATCCAATGCAACAAAATCTTCAGCACTATCCACAGTATTGATATCCTGACATTTAATGATAGCTTCAGTATCAGTGGTTCTTTGCCATTCTTCCACAAAAAAAGGAACAGGTTTTTGTTTAATTAAAAACATTACCCATTCCTTTAATTTTATATTTTTCTCCAAAGAGATTTTCAGAAAACCATTATTTCCGTGGGATTTAATTACATATCCCACTTTAGTGAAGTCATTTAAATCTATTGACTTCATAATAATAAATTATTCTGCTGTTTCAGCAGTTGTATCAATAGTTGCTTCTGAAGGGGTTTCAATAACTGCATCTTCAACAGGTACTTCTGCTACCTCAGGGGTTTCTTCCACCACAGGTGCATTTGCAGCTTCCGCTTCAGCTATCAAAGCCGCTTTTTTCTCTGCTAATTTAGCAGCGCGAGCTTCTTTCACTTTTGCTTCAGCAACTAATTTCTCTGCTGCTTTTGCATCTACTCCAGCACCTTGTTTGGCAACATGTGCAGCCACTTTTGCATTTTTCTCTTCAACCCATTTTTCGAATTTAGCATCTGCTTGTTCCTGGGTTAATACGCCTTTTCTTACTCCACCATTAAGGTGCTTTTTCATCAACACTCCTTTGTAAGATAAGATTGCGCGGCAAGTGTCAGTTGGCTGTGCGCCATTGTCTAACCATTTTGCTGCTTTTTCTACATCTAATTCAATTGTTGCTGGAACGGTTTGAGGTTTGTAAAAACCCAAATTTTCGATAAATTTACCATCCCTCGGAGCACGTGAATCCGCCACCACAATGTGGTAATAAGGTGCCTGTTTACGTCCATGACGTTGTAATCTGATTTTTACTGACATTACTTATTTTGTTTAAATTGTTAATAATTAACCGCTTGTTCTCCAAACAAACGGGCTGCAAATGTGTGGTTTTTTATTTAAAAATAAAAGTCTTCAATTAATTCTTTTTTCTATCCTTAGTTATTTGCAAATTCGCATCCACCAAATTTTATGAAAAAACTATTATACTCAGCACTCATTATGATGTCATTAGCATCATGTTCAAAAGACTCATCACCCGAAGATAAATGTACTGGTAAAACTGGAGGCGGTGGACTTGTAAGTCTTTTAATATCAACAAGTGATGATATTGCGATGGGACAGGCAACAGCAGCTCAAATTGAAGCCAATAGCACAGAATATCCATTGCTAGATTCTGCTCAATATAATGTGGCTTATGGCCATATATACCGCATTACAAACAATATCCTAAATTCAGGACAAGTGTATTATAAGGACCAATTTGTGTGGAAAGTTAGAATTATTAAGCGAGATGATGTTTTAAATGCATTCTGCACTCCTGGAGGCTACATTTACGTTTATACTGGATTAATTAAATACCTAGATAATGAAACCCAATTAGCGGGTGTTATGGGACACGAGATTGCTCATGCTGACGGCAGACATAGTGCCAATCAAATGGTTAAACAATATGGCATTTCGGCTCTTCTTTCGATTATTTCTGGTGGTAGTCAAAGTCAATTAACAACTTTAGCTGCTAATCTATTGTTATTAAAATATGGCAGAGCAGATGAAACAGAAGCGGATAAATTCTCAGTTCGATATTTAAAGGATACTGAATATGATGGACGTGGTGCTAAGTATTTCTTCGAAAAGTTAATTGCAGCTGGTCAAACAAGTGGAACTCCTGCTTTTTTAAGCACACATCCTGATCCAGGTGATAGGGTTACTAACATTACTCAGACTTGGGAATGTCTTGGGAGCAAAGTGGGATTAACTTTCGACACACGCTATGCCCAATTTAAAACCAGTCTACCATAAACAGTTGGCGGTTTATAGTTATTAGTAAAAGGAGTTATTTGTATTCCTTTCACTAATTATTTAACAATTTACTAATTCAAACATTTTACCAAACAGATTTTCCTTAACTGATTAACCCAAATTGCTTGAAATGGTGGGAAAAATGCTTGCTGTGAAATCTTTCCCAATCACTCTTTGTCAATGGTCCAAATACAGGGTGGGTATTGATATTGCTCGGATTTTGCTCGTAATAAGTAACAAATTTGGCCATATATGAATTTAACTCATTTATGGCATCATTAAAAGTTGGATTTCTGAAAACGATTCCATCACCTCT
>CANHJJ010000181.1 GCA_947460565.1 Bacteroidota bacterium | reverse complement strand
TAGCTACTGGCTCTGATTCTCCAGTTACAAAACTAAAATCAACATTGGCATCACCTTTTAATAAGATGGCATCTGCTGGTATCAATTCGTTGTTTCTGATGATAATTCTATCACCTATAGCCAATGAAGTAACAGGCACTGTCATTTCACTATTGTCCTTAACTACACCTACCGCAACAGGAAAATAAGATTTATAGTCTCTTTCAAAAGATAAGGTATCGAATGTTTTTTGTTGAAACCATTTTCCTATCAATAAAAAGAAAACCAAACCAGCATGGGTATCAAACCAACCAATTCCATGGCCACTAATTACCTCATAGCTGCTTCGTGCAAACATGATGAAAATACCCAATGCCAATGGTACTTCAATGCTGATAAATTTCTTTCTAATACCTCGCCAAGCAGAAATAAAGTAATCTTGGGCACTAAATAAAAATACAGGTATAGATAATATTAAGTTGATGTATCCAAATAGTTTTGAAAAGGCACTTTGGGTAAAACTATCTAATCCAAAATATTCAGGGAAGCTAATCAGCATGATATTTCCGAAGCAAAATCCTGCAACACCAATTTGGTAGCTAAGCTTTTTGTTATCGTCTTTCTTCACCTGTTTTTCAAGGCTATTCAAGTTGATAGCAGGTTCATAACCAATGCTGCTTAATAAGGTTACAATTTCGCGTAGGCTAGTATTTTGTGGATTGTAGCTAAGGTGCAGTTCTTTTTTCATGAACTGCACTTTGGCATTGCTGATGTTTGGGTTAAGTTTATACAAATGTTCGAGCAGCCAAATACAAGAACTGCAATGCATGGTTGGAATGAAGAAAATTACTTTAGCAATTTTTTCATCCTTATAATTTAATAATTGCTTGGCTACCTTTTCATCATCCAAATAAGCATAGGCACTTGATAATACAGGGTTTCTTTGTGTAACGCCTGGTGTTTTTTCAATATCGTAATAACTACATAAATTGTTTTGAGACAACAATTGATAAACACTCCTACAACCCACGCAGCAAAACGATTGACAATCGAAGTGTAGAACATTTTCGCAATTATCACCGCAGTGATAGCAGCTAGTTGTTTGGGTTATTTTTGAGGTTTTCGTCATTAATTTTATTTAGTAGTTTTTAGGAAAGTCTACCTATGATTTTTTAAAAAAAGTTTGCTCACATTTAACTCGTCATTGTAGTCTGACACTTTAGTGGATGAAAGCATAGTTGTTATTTTTTTTCTGATACTTTTATATTCAAAATGAACAGGGCAAGGTGCTTTTTCGGAACAATCACTTAATCCTAAGCAGCACGATGTGATTATTTTATTACCATCCATGGCAATTACGATGTCCATTAATGTTGCTTTGCGTTGCTCTTCTGACAACATAAAGCCTCCATTTGGTCCTTTAGCTGATACTATGTAACCCTTTTT
This sequence comes from Bacteroidota bacterium, assembly GCA_947460565.1. Classification (GTDB taxonomy): domain Bacteria; phylum Bacteroidota; class Bacteroidia; order UKL13-3; family UKL13-3; genus RGVD01. Next base: position 3,470 of record CANHJJ010000181.1, on the reverse strand, counting down.
AGAAAGCTCTTGAAGTATTTTAGCTGTAAAATGTTGGGGGGCATCAAGACCCTCCGCAATTTCTTTAATACCCACAAAACGCACCTCCTCGGTTCGTTGGGCCAATAAAAACAAAGCGCGTATAGCATATTTGCAAGCTTGTGAAAACATATTATTAATTATTACGTTTCAAAAGTAAAATATAATTAAATAATAAAAGACCTTTTTATCTTTAATTATATTTATGTCTTGTAAATATTTGAAAAACAATTAGTAAAATAATATGCCTTTCGTCATGTTTTGATTTTTGGCTGATTTTTAAATGATTTTAGAGTCAGTTTTAAAATTTGCAGAAAGAAGAAATAGCAATAGTTTTTTAGAAAATAAGTTTTAATTTATTTCATAGATTTCATTTTCACTTTTGATATAGCGAAACAAAAAACAAATGACATTTTTTGGCAAATTTGAGAATGTCGAAGAACTACATTCCGAATGCGAAGTTCGATTTTCACAGTGCGTGCAATCAGTCATTGCGAATCCCGATGCATCTGGATTTCGTTCGCAATGAACGAGCGTGTAAGTGGCAAAACGTATACAGCGGAAAGGGGAAATCTTTTTGATTAAAACGTTCATTGAGCGGAGTCGAAATGGCGTTTCGGCCCCGCTCAATGAACGTTAGGCACCTTGATTCCGATTAATCGGAAGAAACTCTTTTGGTTATAACTTTTGGAGTTTCGAAAGGTATAGAGAAAATCTTAATATCTACTTTTGAAATAAACTTACCTCATTTTCATATATACAAAGCAAGTCAATTGGTATAAGAATAGGTTTGTTTATTCTCCACTAAATAACATACTTTTGAACACATGAATTCTATTAAAACCATAGCCATTGCAGGCGCTGGAACCATGGGTTCTGGTATTGCTCAGGTTTGTGCAACAGCAGGATATAAAACCATTCTTTTTGATATAAACCCTGCTATGCTCGACAAAGCAAAGGCATCCACCGATAAGGGTTTGAACTTTTTGGTTGATAAAAACAAAATTTCAGCAGAAAAGCGAGATGAAATAACCAGCCTTATTTCATACACCGCCAATGTAAAAGAATTAATAGCAGACTTGATAATAGAGGCCGTGGTTGAGCGTTTAGATATCAAACATTCATTTTTTAATGAGGTGGCAGCTATTAATAAACCAGATTGCATCTTAGCAACCAATACATCTTCTATACCTGTTACACAAGTAGCAGCCAAGATTCCGAATCCAGAAAGGGTATTGGGCATCCATTTTTTCAACCCCGCACCTATCATGAAATTGGTAGAGATTATTAGTGGTGCTCATACGGATGATAAGATTGCACAACAATGCAAAGCTCTTATTGAAGGTATGGGAAAAACTTGCGTAATGGCCAAAGATGCTCCTGGCTTTATTGTTAACCGTGTGGCTCGTCACTATTATGTAGAAGGATTAAAGGTGCTTGAAGAGAACGTAGCAAGTTATGAAGATATTGATGCCTTGTTAGAAAGTTCTGGCTTTAAAATGGGTCCGTTTAGGTTAATGGATTTGATTGGCGTGGATACGAATTTTTCTGTGACTTCGTCTATTTATAATTTGTTTCATCAGGACGGAAAGTTCAGACCAAGTAGAATACAACAACAAAAAGTGGATGCAGGCCTGCATGGTAGGAAATCTGGAAAGGGATTTTATACCTATGAGTAAATTACTAATGGCATTCGTTGCGAGCATTTGTCTTTTTTCAGGTTGTAGCAAAAGCGGCAATGGGGTTGATCCAACAACAGATTTTTTCCCGGCACTGAACGTTGATTTTTATATCAACTTAAGTTTGCCTTCAGCTTCACCACTGCTATTCCCGCAAGGTTGGATATACCAACAAGGAGGATACCGCGGTATTATCGTGTATCGCAATTTTGATGAATACTTGGCCTTTGATAGAACTTGTCCATACAAAACAGATAGCTCATGCAGCTATGTAAGTGTAGATAGCAGCAATACATGTATGCGATGCGGTCAATACAACAAGAGCTTTATCAAATGTTGTGATTCGCGTTTTTATTTACTCAATGGCACTGTTCAACAAGGTCCTGCTAATAGGCCTTTGAAACAATATTATGTTAGACAAGAAGGAAATAGCCTTCATGTAACGAGCTCACCTTTTTAATTGTAAATCAGCATGGCATTTAAACATGAGATTAGGTTTTTTATTTTTATAGCCTTCGCTTTTGCCAGTGGCATGTTTATGTATGCCACCTTAACTGATGACGATAAGCAAAAGCAAGAGTTTGAACAAAACTACCGCATCTATTCTTTGCCCATACCTCAAAAGGTAAGCTTTGCAGGAGTAAGTATTCCATTAAAAGAATATGATGTCGCGGAGCGCTACGACCGCGAAATATTGACCAATGTGTATTGGCAATCGCAAACCTTAATGCTATTGAAACGAAGCCAAAGGTTTTTGCCAACCATTGATAGAATATTAAAAGAAAACAACATCCCATCTGATTTTAAATACTTGGCTATGGCTGAAAGTGGTTTGCAAAATGTAAGCTCACCTGCTGGTGCTGCTGGTTTTTGGCAGTTTTTAGACAAGACAGGTAAAAGGTATAAACTAGATGTGAATGAAGATGTAGATGAACGTTATCATCTTGAGAAAGCTACACAAGCTGCATGTTTATACTTTAAAGAGGCCTATTCCATTTTTAACGATTGGGCTTTGGTGGCAGCCTCATACAACATGGGTATTGAAGGGGTGAGAAGGCAGATGCAAAACCAACAAATGAAAAGCTATTTTGATTTGTATTTAAATGTGGAAACCGCCCGTTATCTATTCCGCATCATTGCCATTAAAGAGATATGCGAAAATCCAACAAAATTTGGTTTCTATATACCTACAAACCACTATTACAAAGAAGTGCCAAGTGTTAAAGTAAAGGTAGATTTGAGTATTTCACAATTAAGCGAATGGGCCATACACAACAATTGCAATTATAAATTATTAAAACTATTGAACCCTTGGTTGCGTAAAGCTTATATAAACGTTACCCCGGGAAAGACTTATTATATTGCCTTACCTAAAGACAGAATTATGCAAAGCGAATTGGCGAGTAAGGTAGTAAATGATACACTTAGTTTAAGCCAAACCTCCTTGGGTGATATGCCAAAAGAAGACCTCATGCCCATTATAGAACATAAGGTAGAGAAGGATGAGAGCATTGAGAGCATAGCCATTAAATATGCCCTAAAACCAGAAGACATCTGCACATTGAACAACTTAAAAGCAAAACAAAAACTAATTCCAGGCACTGTTCTCAAAATTAATAAGACCAAAGCTGAGGATGAGTAAATTCGCGTTTATTAATATATATATTTTGTTTTACAATAAATATATTTGCCTACGGTTGGTGTCACCAACCGTTCACTAGATGCATGGTGACTCTATACTAAGCACCAACAAGGGGCAAAAGAAACTACGAT
>CANHJJ010000180.1 GCA_947460565.1 Bacteroidota bacterium | reverse complement strand
TCCGTTAAATGAGCACCATTAAAAAAACCCAAAGCAAAATATTCTTTAAATGGAGCAAGAATAATAATGTTTTTATTGTTGTGTGTGTAACAAGGGGAAGCCCATTTAAATTCTTCAACGAGTTCTGTTTCCAATAAAATTTCACGAATAGTTTGAAGCTCTTCTTTCCAAAGCTTTGCCCTTGAAATATATTGAGTAACGTTTTGGTTCATTTGAGCTATTTGCAATATCTATAGTTATTAATGGCGCTACTATTTCCTAAATCAGCAGCTCTTTTGTAATCCAAGCAAGCCTCTGCTTTTTTACTTAAACTACTATAACAGCTGCCTCGATTATTGTAATACATGCCAACATTTTCTTTACTCTCGTCTTTTCCATTTTTTAATGCTACTGTGTAGTCGTCTATTGCTCTTTGATAGAGTCTTTTTTTACTGTAACACGCACCTCTATTATTATAAGCCATTGATGTAGTTGGGAAGGCATTAATATATGTAGTATAGCTTTCAATGGCGTTGTCTGTTAGTCCTATTGCATTTTCAGCATAACCTTTATTGAAATAATATGAATAATCCCCTGAATTTTTATAGGCCATTTTTTGATAAGAATCTAAGGCCTCTCTGTAATATTTCTTTTCATAATTGTATGCCGCTTTTTCTGCTAAAACATCTAGATTATCATCATTTATTTCAATTGCTTTATCAAAAAATCTAATTGCCTCACTATAATAATTTTTTTCTTTATAAGTATGCGCTAATTCTACATACGCATTTTTATTGTTTGGATTTAGATTGATAGCTTTTTGTAATAAATCAATCGCTTGGTCTCTCTCATTTTCATCATATATAAACGACCTTGCTTTATTTACTAATTGATTTGATTCATATTCCGAAAAGTCAATTTCAGAACTCATTAATGCCTGATTTTTTTGATTTAAATAGACCTCAACATCATTATAAACGCCCTTCGTGTAATTTAAAAAATAGCTTACTGAGTTAAATGCATTGGTTACTTTCTCAAGTTCATTGCTACTGATATTAAATTTATAAAACACAGAATTATCAGTTTCTATATTTTTAACTCCAAATAAATATTTTTTATCTTTTGAATAAGTTTGAATAAAAAAATCGTTCACAACCGTCTCTCCAACTTTATTTATTATTTTATTTTTTGAAACACCATTTTCATTTATTGTAACGGCAGCTAGTCCGTTAATAAATGGATCTGCTGTACTGTAAATAATTGGAATTACAATCTGTCCTTTTTTATTCATGTAGCCATGCTTTTCTCCAATTTGAATAACAGTTAAACCCTCAGAAAAGTCATAATTACTTTTCCATATTTGCTCTTCTATTGAATTTTTTGTTACATCTAAGAATGAACATTCAGTATATAATGAAGACATATTTGTTTCGGTATAATCGCCTTCTCCATCTCCGTCCCCACCTTCAAATGAAAAATCTAGTTCAGATCTTTCATATATTGGTTCAATAATTAATTCGCCCTTTTCATTGATGTAACCAACTTTTTTATTTATTAAAACTGCAAGTAACCCTTCGGAAAAATTTCTTGATATATCCTGAAATGGCTTTTGATTTAAAAACCTTTTTAGTTTAGTGCTGTATAATCTTATTTCTAAATTATCACCATATTGATCGTTAGTAGCTATATATATATCATTTGATAAATACGATATTGAAAACTGCCCTGGTGGGATCAAAATATTTTTAGAAGAATCAATGAGCCCCGTTTTACTATCAGCGGTTGTAACAACAAAATATTTTCCCGAACTGTCGGAAACTATATTCTTGTATTGGATTGGCAAAATCACTCTTCCTTTATAGTCAACAACTCCATATTTGGATTTATTTTCTGCAATAAATATTGAATTTAATACACTCTTTCCTTGGGTGGCTAAATAAATATTGCTGTAATTTAAAGTGTTAATATTTTTTCCAGTAGAATCTAGTAAGTATTTAATTGTATTTTTTCTTGCTATAAAACCGTCTGAAAGAGTTGTAATATCATCATAAGTAAAAGGAATTTTTATTTCTAAATTAGCATCTATAAATGCATAAAAACTTTTACCATCAAGTTCTTTTGAAACTATGTACCCCTTATCATTTAATTGTTGAACTGTATTTAGTGTAGGTTGTATTACTATTTCGCCATTAGCATTAATGAATCCATATTTTCCCCCGATACTAATTTGAGCAAATCCATTTATGAATTCACCGATGCAATCGTATGTAATTTGTTGTATAATTTTTCCGGATTGATCTATAATGCCTCTTTTGTTGTATTTGCTTACCAGAAAACGCCCTTTTTCTAAAACCAATATCTGATCATACTCATTATTGTCAATTAATTCATTAGTTGATATATTATAAAGTTGGTACTTTTTATTTTTATTTAAGTATGGCAGCACGTCACTCTTTAATTCTTTAATTCTTGCATTAGCCAGCTCCAAATATTTAGAGTCTTTGAATTGTAATTTAAATTTTTCAAAATCTGATAATGTTTTCGAGTCAGCGATTAAATTCCAACTAAGGGTTTCTAAATTCTCATTAGCCTCCTTAATGTAGCTTGAGTTTGAAAAATCTGCGATAAATTTTTTATACCCATTAATTGAGTTTTCAACTTTTACTGTCTCCCATGAAATAGTTTCTATTCTTGTATTGGCGAGTTTAGTATTTTCTGATCTTGGATACTTGTTTACATATGTTTTAAAATCATCTATAATTTTAGATTCTTTTATTTTATTCCATTCTATATTCTCAATATTAGTTCTTGCCTCTTTAACTTGTGGTGCGTTTGAGTATTTTCCGATAAATACTTTATAAGATTCGATTGTGTTTGTTTGTTTTGCATTTTCAAAAGCTACTTTCCACAAAGCAATTGTTGCATCTTCAACCTCATTTGCTTTTGGATATTTTGATATAAATTGCTTATAACTCTCCTCTGTATTTGATAAGCTTGCTTGTTTATATGCTAATTTACTTTGCCAATTTTTAATTTCATTCAAGTACCTGCTATTTGGATATTTTTGAATAAAAGATGATACTATATCTAAGCTTTCATTTTTCAAATAAGTAATACTTAAACTACTGTCTAACTTTTCAAATAGTAGTGTAACATTATCTAAGCAAAATCCTAGGCTTTTACATAGTTCTTCTTTATCCTTTTCATTTTGAATTTCTAAAAATTGAGATTTAGCCGTTGATAAATCTATATATGCGCTATCTAGCTTGATATAATCATTCGTTTCAATTGCCCCAATACAAGCTTTGATAAAATAATACTCTGCTTTTCTCCCTTCCTTTTTTTCATAAGTAGCGAGATTTTCATATGCTTTTACAATGTCTCCTTTACTAATTTCATCTTGAGCTCTTTTTAAAAAACGTTCTTGAGCGTTAAGGTTATTAAAACCAATGCAAAAGATAATAAAGGATATGAATGAGACTTTCATGATAAAGTATTTTGATGAGTATTACACATTATGGAAATGGATAAATTAAATCAGTTTGAAATATATATTAAACTGATTACACTTATTTCTCTACAAATGTATTAATTTTATAATGTTATATGTATAATGTTAGCCAAAGAGGCACTAAATAACTATTAAATAATGGATAAAGTTAAAGTTGGTTTTAATACTGCGTATTCTGTCGTTGTTGCGAATATGATCGGTGTTGGTGTATTTACTTCATTAGGTTTTCAGCTAATAGGTTTGCAAAGTTACATTTCAATTGTTGTGCTCTGGTTATTTGGAGGTTTTTTAGCATTAAATGGATCTTTCTGCTATGCCGAGTTAAGTGCTGCATATCCAAAATCTGGAGGTGAATATAATTTCTTAAGAGAAGCGTTTGGAGATCGAGTTGGATTTTTGTCGGGCTGGACATCTTCGATTGTTGGTTTTGCGGCCCCAATTGCAGCAGCAGCCCATGCTTTTTCAAAGTATTTTATTGATATGGGTAGTTTTGATGTTAATCCAATTTATGTATCAGTTCCACTGATAATCATCTTAACGGCTTTTCATTGTATCAGCTTGTCTCATAGTTCTATTCTACAAATTTTTACTTCTTTTTCAAAAATATTATTATTGGTCCTATTTATTGTGATTGGATTTATAGCAGTGTTTTACAGTAACCAAAGCTCAGTAGGAACTAAGAATTTAGTAATAGGTGATTATAAACAAGAGATGTTATCGCCAGCATTTTGGGTTAGTTTGATTTATGTTTCATATGCCTATTCTGGATGGAACGCATCTTCTTATATCATTGATGATATCAAAAATCCACAAAAGATTGTACCAAAATCTATTTTATTTGGTGTGATATCTGTTATTGCAATTTATACTCTTTTAAATTTAGTTTTTCTATTATCTAGTAAGCAAGATCAGTTGGTAGGCAAAGAAGATTTTGTTTTTGATGTTGCCCAAAATTTATTTACAAAAAATGGAGCAATATTAATATCCTCATTAATTTCTTTCTTTTTAATTTCTTCAATAGGTGCATTAATAATGGTTGGTCCTCGTGTCATACATACTATTTCACAAGATTATCCATTCTTCTCGTTTTTCGTAAAGAGCAATAAAAATGGTATTCCATATAGGTCAATTATTACACAATCAATTATTGCAATTGTGATTTTGATGACGAGTAGTTTCGATTTTGTAATTTCTACAATGGGTCTAATACTTTGTTTATTTACAACACTCACATCAATAGCAGTAATTATTTTGCGTATTAAATCACCGTCACTTGAAAGGCCCATTAAGGTTCCATTATATCCAATCCCGCCAATATTATATGCGGTTTTTAATATTTGGATTATGTATTATGTTGTAACTGCTAAGCCAGAACAGGCACTGTATTGCGTCGTTTTTTTACTACT
>CANHJJ010000179.1 GCA_947460565.1 Bacteroidota bacterium | reverse complement strand
ATGATTGCCTATCATACAATTGGTCTCATTGCTGCTTAATTCCCACATAGGCAAGCGACCAATTTGTTTGTATTGCTCTAAAAAGGTTTTGATGAAATCTAAATTGCGTTCGCGTTGTATTATATTAAATAATGGATGCAATGCCCTAAATGTATCCCAAAGACTGAAAACCGTGTAATAATTAAAGCCATCTGTTTTGTGTATTTGCATGTCTCTGCCAAGGTATCTTCCATCAACATCATTATAAATACTTGGATGAATAAAGCAATGGTAAAGGGCCGTGTAAAAAATAACTTGTTGGTCTGATGTACCTCCTTTTACTTGAATTTTATTTAATTCTTGGTTCCACATTGCTTCGCAATCGGTTCTTACTTTATTAAAATCCCAATGAGGAAGTTCGACTTGCATATTCTTTTTTGCTCCCTCCTCATCCACACCACTGATAGCTACTTTTACAACAACTTGTTCACCTTTTTTTACATCAAATTCAAATGCACCCCCTGTTAACACCTCATTTCCTTCACCACGTAAAGATTTTCCTGTAAAAGGTTTTGAGAACTCAATTCTAAAATAAACACGTTGGTCGGCTGCCCAAGCATAACTTTTTCTATACCCTTCAATGCTTTTGTTATCTAATATTTTTATTTTTCCATCTAATAATTTATCACGGTGCAATAAATCTAAAATAACATTCATTTTACCCGCTTTGTTAAATGTGTATTTGTGAAATCCTACTCTCGTGGTAGTTGTGAGCTCCACATCTATATCGTCATCATCTAAATGTACACTATAAAATCCTGCATTGGCTTTCTCCTTTTTATGCGAATATTTTGATGAATATATTTTGTTGTCAAAACTACCTTTACCCATCATTGGCATGAGCATAATATCGCCATAATCGCTACAGCCTGTTCCACTTAAATGGGTGTGGCTAAATCCATAAATAAGTGAATCGCTTTGGTGGTATCCACTGCATCCATCCCAACTGCCATCTATTCTTGTGTCGGGGCTTACTTGCACCATTCCGAATGGGGCAACCGCACCAGGGAAGGTATGTCCATGTCCACCTGTGCCAATAAAAGGATTTACAATTTTAGCATAATTGATTTGTGCAATAGATTGAAATACCAAGCATGGAAAAATACATATTAATATAATGATATAACGCTTCATATGAATGCAATATAACACAGATTAGTAAATGTCAAAATACGGATGAATGTTTGAAAAACAAAAAGGCCAATGCTGAATATCAGCATTGGCCTAAATCATACTAACCTATAAAAACTTATTTTTCTAAACCGAACCCGTAGAATCCTTTAGAGCCATCAGGGTTTATGCCCTCAAGAAGCACACCACCTTTTTTGTTTTCTAAACTTGATTTTACATCGTTGATGGTAGCAACGGGTTTCTTATCTATTTGGGTTACCACAAAACCATCTGGCACACCTGCCTTTTTCATTGGGCTTTTCGTTCCTACTTTTTTAATTTTAATACCATTGGCAATTTTTAGTTTAAGTCTCTCCTCACGAGGTAAGGTTTCAAACTCGGTATCGATTACCTTGTTTACATCAATTTTTTCAACGGTTGAAATGTTTGTTTTTCCGTCAAGACTTTTAAGTGTGACAATACAATCTTTTTCTTTTCCATCGCGCAAAACAGTTACTTTTACTTTATCACCCGGGTTACGCTTGCCAATCATTTCTTGCAATTCTGGTGTTGATTTTACATTTTGTCCATCTAATCCTATAATGACATCCTTTTCCTTCAATCCTCCATCTTCGGCAGCACTATTTTCTCTCACTTTAGCTATAAATATACCTTTAACTTCTTTTAAACCTTCTTTATCTGCTAATTCACCATCCACATCTCTAATTTCAACTCCCAATACACCTCTTTGTACTTCACCATATTTTAACAAGTCATCCATCACTTTTTTCATTAGGTTGGTTGGAATCGCAAATGCATATCCAGCATATTGGCCCGTTTCACTTGCTATAGCAGTGTTAATACCAACCAATTTCCCATCACTTGAGACCAATGCACCTCCGCTATTTCCTGGGTTTACTGCCGCATCTGTTTGTATAAACGATTCAATAGAGTAGTTTGCTCCACCATTCCTTAATAAATTCAAGTTACGACCTTTTGCACTAACAATACCAGCTGTAACGGTTGAAGTTAAGTTAAAAGGATTTCCAACAGCCAAAACCCATTGACCTACCTTTACATCATCACTGTTGCCAATAACAGCAAAAGGTAGATTTTTTTCATCAATACGTAACAAGGCTAAATCTGTATTTTTGTCTTTACCTATTAAGGTTGCATCATATTCACGTTTATCATTTAACACCACTTTTATTTTGTTAGCTCCATCAATAACATGGTTATTGGTGATTATATATCCATCTTGAGAAATGATAACCCCTGAGCCAGAACCTGCCCTTGGTCCTTGGTTCGGCATTTGAAGATCAAAGCCATGTCCTTTAAAAAAATCGAATGGGTCCATTTGTTGCTGTCTATTGTCTGCTTGAGGTTGTGCCTCAACTACGGTAAGTATATGAACTACTGTTGGGGTTACCAATTCTGCCACCTGCACAAAATCTGGCCTGTCAATGCCTTCTGTCAAGCTGGCATATTTGGCCAAATAATTTTGTTCAAACTTGGCACTTTCGTCCTTACTTAATAATCTGCTAATGCCTAAGGCTACCAAGCCTCCTAGGCTTGCAACAACTAAGAATGCTGCGTACTTTTTAATGTTGTTTTTCATGTTACTTATTTGTTATTTAGGTTTTGATTTACTTTCAAATTTTATTCCAAAAATTAAAATACCATCTTAACATTCGCTTAAAATTTTATATTCGTAAACGTAATATTTGAATTTGTCCCTTAGTATCAATTCATCTACAAAACGAAAACATTAAAAATAATATTTTACCGCTTGTGTAATACCATCAAAAAACAGCAAATTTGCACAGCCAATGGAAGAGCTCATTCACGATAAGCATTTGTATTTTTTTGAGAAATTCATCCGAAACGAAATGAGTGAGGATGAAAAATTAGCATTTGAAAACAGGCTTACATCAGATGAACCTTTTCAAAAAGATTTTGAATTATATATTAGCAATAGAAATGTAATTTTAAAGCAAGAACTTGCTGAATACAGCAAACCCATTATCCCCCAAAAAACCAATGGATATAGGTGGTTATATGTTATTGTTTCCATTTTGTGTTTGGTCTTAATAATAGATTATTATGCTAACAAAAAGTTTGAAGAAAGCCTAACTCGGCAGTCTAGTGTAATCGATAAAATCAATATTTTTAAAAAGCTAAACGATAAAATTAATTCATACAATAAAAATGCTGAGTCTGTTTCCACTGAGAGTGAAGAGAAAGTAACTAATCCCTCAAAGATTATTAATCACAAAGAAGTCGCAGATACAATATCTTATATTAAAAATGGAGTGATTAGTGAAGATATAGAAGGAGCCAATGCGGATGTAATGCTATTTGATACACTATTAACTGTGATTGATTTTGAGGCATTTAAAGAAAAACAAAAGAACTTGCTTTTAGATACCGATAGTCTGATAACGGATAGCATGAGCAGTGCTATTGCCTTAAGGAGTATGATAAAAAATCCAGTTAAGGCAAAGCAACAGCAGGTTTATGTTGAATACTGGCAGTCGCCTGAAGATTATGCTGGATATACTTTTAATGGTAAAAAACTCATTTTATTTGGACATCAAAAACCAGATAATATTTTTTTATTAAAGCGCATCAATCAAATTATTTTGCACCTGTCTGATAATGAAATACTGTTATTGTCTGACAACAATTTTCATAACTATTAACATTGAATACCAAGTTTTTTAAATACCAAGGGACTGGAAATGATTTTATCATGATTGATGACAGAATTTCACTTTTCCCGAGTGGAGATAATACCCAACTGATTGAAAAATTGTGTCACCGAAGGTTTGGGATTGGGGCCGATGGCTTGATATTATTACAAAAATATGATTCGGCCGATTTCTATATGAAATACTATAACAGCGATGGTCGCGAAAGCAGCATGTGCGGAAATGGTGGGAGATGTATTGCGCAGTTTGCCAAAGACTTAAATATAGTAGGAGATAAAGCCACTTTTTACGCTGTTGATGGCTATCATGAAGCAGAATATCAAGATGGCTTTGTTTCACTGTTAATGAAGGATGTTGATTCTATTGATAAGAGAAGCGATGACGAATTTGTGCTTAACACAGGATCTCCTCATTATGTAATCTTCACACATACAGATATTGATAGTCTCGACATTGTTTCAATGGCAAAAAAGATTAGGTATAATGATGAGTTTGCCAAGGAGGGCATCAATGTGAATTTTGTTAATATACTTAGTGATAATGAGCTTAAGGTAAGAACCTACGAAAGAGGTGTTGAGGATGAAACCTTTAGTTGCGGTACTGGTGTAACCGCAAGTGTTTTAGCATATTCACTAAGAAATTCAATAGAGGGTAAACCCATTACAGTGCAAACATTAGGGGGCACTCTTTCTGTAAAATTCACTCCACACGAGCAAGCATTCAAACAAGTTTACCTTCAAGGGCCAGCGCTAAGGGTATTCGAGGGGAAATTTGAATTATGAAAAATTTTCTTGATTATTTTTGATTTTTGTAATAACATTGTAATTACAATTTAAGTCAATTATGGATATATCTGTCATATCAATCGGGAATTCTAAGGGCATCCGATTAAGTAAAACCATTTTGGATAAATATAATATCAAAGATATTGTTGAACTTATACTAGAGGATGGATATATGGTTTTGAAGTCAAAATCTAGTCCGAGAAAGGGTTGGGATAAGGCATTTGAAAAAATGCATAAACATGGGGAGGATAAACTACTGATGTCAGACGTTTT
>CANHJJ010000178.1 GCA_947460565.1 Bacteroidota bacterium | reverse complement strand
TGTCAAATGGCACAATTGAATAATGGCTTCAGCTGCACCTTTAGCAGCTACAATTCTTTCTTTTTTATTGTTCTCAAACACATGAGTCATCATGGGTGGTTTGCCTGATAAGGGGTATTCATGTATCAAGTGATAATGTTTCCTTTCATCCTCAGGTGTCAGACTTATATAAGTATCATGTATGGCCAATTCCATTGGGTCGAAAGGGATTGGTTCACTAGCAAACATGGCAATGCGAATCAGTTCTTTTTCGGTGGGTTCGTTAATAGATTGCGCGTCACAGATTTTAAATGTTTGATTAGGAACATAGATTTTTGCCAAACTCATTTTGTTTTCAGTTAATGTGCCCGTTTTGTCGGTGCAAATAACAGTAGCACTGCCAAGCGTTTCAACGGTTTTCATTTGTTTAACTACTATACCAAGTTTCATCAATCGCCAAGCCCCTAGTGCCATAAAGGTTGAAAAGGCAACTGGAATTTCTTCAGGAATAATACTCATGGCCAATGTGAGTGATTTTAAAAGACTTTCTAAGGCATTTTTTGTATAATAAAAATTGAGTAGCCAAACAATGGTAAATACAATGGCACCAATGATGACCATCTTTTTTACAAAGTTTGAAATTTGTGCTTCAAGTGGGTTTTTTTCGTCTTTTATGTCTTCTAAACTTTGCCCAATTTTCCCAAGTTCGGTTGCATTGCCAATGGCTCTTATTTTGGCTACAGCCAAGCCACTAGCTACTGTAGTACCTTGATAGATTAGGTTATTGCCCTCTGATTTATCTTTACTTAAAGGCAATGATTCTCCGGTAATAATTGATTCATTTACCGAGAAATCATTTGAATGAATGATGATACCATCAGCTGTTATGGAGGTGCCCTCCTCAATCATTAAGCAGTCGCCAATCACCAATTCTTCACTTTCAATTTCTACTATTTCTCCCTCTCTAATGACCTTACATTTTGCTTGACTGTATTTTTTGAGTTTATCTAAAGCATTTTTACTTCTTCTGTCTTGGTATACAGAAAGAGCAACCTCAAATAAAATGGCACACAACATAAAAATGCCATCACCTTTATCTCCACTCATAAAATAGATAGCAGCAGCTATTAAAAGCAACAATAACATGGGGTCAGAAAGTAAGCTCTTTAAGAAATCTAAAAAGGCATTTTCTTCTTTAAGTTTTAATGAATTTGTTCCATTTTTTTTACGCGATTCTAATACTTCAGCGCTTGTTAAACCTTGTATGTTAAAATGGTTTTGAGTCATTGGTATGTCTATTTTGGTATATTGCTTTGAAAGTAATAAACATAACAAATTTCGTGTTTTTGGCACATTGTTTTTTTTGATTATTATTATGTTTCATGGTTGTGTTTGATACTTGCCAATAGATTTACTATCATTGATTGATGATAATGAATTGTAACCATGCAAAGTAGCGTATTTAACAGGGCCTTGATTGCTATATTATTAGTTTTACTTGTAAGTTTATGTGGTATTGCACAAACTCAATTAAAGCTTATTCCAATGCCTAAGGAAATAGTTGTCAACGAAGGAACTTTTTTATTTTCTAGTGAAACAACAATATTTAATCATACATCAGATAGCTTCTTGTTAAATGATTTGAAGTTAAGCATTAAAAAGAAATTTGGGATTGATATAAAAGAAATATTAAAGCCAAGATTTGGCTCAATAGAATTAATTAAGTGCAAGACAGCAGAGGAATATTATCCTCTTTTCACCAAGTCGCACCACGCAAAATTTTCATCTAATCTTGAGTCATACAAGATAGAAGTTAAACCAAATCATATTAAAGCCTTTGCCATGACTGATGAGGGTCTGTTCTATGCAGTGCAGACTTTGAAACAATTGATTGAAGCTAATTCTAAAGATAAAACCATTTCCTGTTTGGATATATACGATGCCCCTGATTTTGCAGTTAGGGCTTGGCAAGATGATATAAGCAGAGGGCCAATTCCTAGTCTTGATTATTTAAAAGAAGAGATTCGGAAATTGTCTTCGTTTAAATTGAACTATTTTACCCTGTATACAGAGCATGTTTTTAAGTTAGGTAAACATCCGGGTATTGCACCAAAGGAAGGTATAACAAAGGAAGAAGTAAAGGAATTAATAGCCTTTGCAAGTAAGTATCATGTGAAAGTTATTGGTAATTACCAATCCTTTGGCCATATGGAGAAAACGCTTAACCTGCCTTCATACAAACATCTGGTTGAGAATGGTCATATACTTTCTCCTGTTTTAAAAGAATCGTATGAATTTTTATCAGATGTCTACGCTGAAATTGCAACATGCTACACGGATAAATATTTTAATATTAATTGTGATGAAACTTTTGGATTAGGAGAAGAGAAATCAAAAGCCTTGGTTGATAGTATAGGTTTGGCCAGGGTATATGCTGGTCACATTGCAAAAGTAGATTCCCTTTTAAAACCCTATCATAAACAAATTCTTATGTGGGGCGATATTGCCACCAATCATCCAGATATCATACCAAAGCTGCCAAAGGATATCACTGTTATGGCTTGGGCCTATCATGGGGCTGATAGTTTTGATCATATTATAACCCCTATTTCCAATGCAGGCTTGAATTTTTGGGTAGCTCCTGGTGTAAATTGTTGGAGCAATATTTATCCCAACTTAGCTGAAGCCGAAGTCAATATTTTTAATTTTATTAGAGATGCTTATAAGTTTAAAGCCAGTGGTGTTTTAAATACAAGTTGGGATGATGATGGACTTAATTTTTTTGAAAACAATTACCAAGCCTTTGCATGGGGAGCTGCACTCAGTTGGAATGCGCCAAAGATTCAATTGGCTGATGCTTCTTCAAGACAAGAAAGAATTTATAGGTATAAGGAATTTAATAAGGCATTTAACACAATTTACTTTGATTTAGAAAATACTCAGCTTACAGATTTGATGCATCGATTTTCGCTTTTGCATAGTGCTGGGATACGTGAAGCATTGAAGAATAATACATTTTTTCAGTCTGTCTTTCCCATTCATTTTGATAATGTGCAAGAAGGTAAAATGGAGTTAAACCAATTGCTTTTGCTCAAAATTGATTCATTGCAAAAAGAAATTATAGGCATTAAGCCACTAGTAAAGTATAATGCTTTAACTCTCGAATATCTTGATTTTGCAATGAAGCAAGTTGCTTTCCTATTAAAGAAAAATACTTTACAAATTGAATTGTATAAATTTTTGAAAGGGGATACAACTGTTAAAGAAAGCAATCTTAAATTAAGCATAAGTCAACTGAAAAATGAAGTGTATGAATTGAAACATGAGTATGTTCGTTTATGGAAAATGGAAAGCAGAAATTGGTGGTTAGATAGGAATGAAAAGAAGTTTGATGATTTAGCCAAAAGCCTTGATGATATTCATAACTATTGTATTATCAAAGCTTCAGATGGGTTGACCAAAAAAGGAAGAGAAATACAAATCATGACCATATTTGATGATAAACCAATAAAGTATGAATTAGGTAATAATGCTTTAACACATCATTCCAAAACATATACAGGGCCCTTATATTTCAAGAATGATATTAAAATTTCTGCTGGGCTTGAAATCAATGATACTATTCATCAAATAGCATGCGATAGTTTTGTGTATCATAAAGCCATAGGTAAGTTATTTGCATTACATTCAAGGTTTAGTCATTATCATCCAAGTTATGATGGAGGTGGCGAATTGGGATTACTTGATGGCAGGCTAGGAGAGGAGCATCAATTGAGAAGCGGCAGGTGGCAGGGTTATTCAGGGCATAATATTGAACTTGAAATCGATATGAATAAGAGAGAAAAAATTGATAGTTTCTCAATGGGATTTTATCAAAACACATTGTCTTGGGTGGTGTTTCCTAAAAGAGTTGAAATCTACGCTAAGGACAATATGAAAGATGAATATACATTGATTCAATCAATTGAAAGCATAGTAAAACCAGAGGTTAAGGGTGATATCAGGCAAAATTATCAAACAGTTTTTAAAGATTTTAAAGCTCGGTACATTAAGGTGATTGCCATCTCATCAGGTAAATTACCATCATGGCACCCTGCCGGTTCATCCTATGATGCCATGCTTTTTGCCGATGAAATAATTCTTAAATAAAACAGGTATATGAAAAGAAAATGCTCTATACCAAGGTTAATATTTTTACTTTTGATGTTTGCTAATATGAGTTCATTATTTGCTCAAAATGACAAGCCTTTTGAAAACAGCCATTTTTTTACAATCGAGGGGGTGCAAATCCATTACCGAGATTGGAATTCAAATGGTAATAGCAAAGGTCATATTCTGTTAATTCACGGGTTTTCGGGCTCTAGCTTCTCATGGCGAAACAATGTTGATACACTCATACAATTAGGCTATCATATTGTTGCTATAGATGTGCCTCCGTTTGGTTATAGTTCAAAAGCCACAAGAGTTAACCATTCTATGACTGCCAATGCTGCCTTGTTTTGGAAATTGGCTGATAGCCTTAGCCATGCTAAATGGGTCTTAGTTGGTCATTCGATTGGGGCATCTATAGCAGGCGCTATGGCTGCATTAAGGGATGATAGAACTGAAAAGTTGATAATGGTGAATGGATACTTTGCTGGTACAAAAAAAAGCAAGAAGTCCATTTTTAAAGGGATGTTCATTTCTTCTGCACCTATGAAAGGGTTGGTAAATTTAATAGCCTCAAAGTATTATTTTAATTACCCAAAGTTTAAAGAGCTTCTATCATCAGCCTATTCACAAGAGGCGGATTCAATAGCTGTTGAAGGCTATTTGAAGCCTTTCAAAGTAAAGGGTACTACATCTGCAATTTTAGATCTGGCAAAAGCTTATGAAGTAACTACCCTTTCTTTTTCAGATGTAAAAACACCCAGTATGCTTATTTGGGGTTCAAACGATAAGTGGATACCCATTGCCAATGCAGAAAAGTTTATGGCCAAGCA
>CANHJJ010000177.1 GCA_947460565.1 Bacteroidota bacterium | reverse complement strand
TACAACCCTCAATATGTTGAACTAGGTAAAAAGCAAAAAAACCTGAACGATAATGCCCGCATGGTAGAAGACAGCATATTGGAATTAAGCAAACGAGTTCCAGAAATGCGTTCGTTTGTAAACCGTGAGGTGAGCAAAATGAACGACCAAATGAACAAAGCAGTGAAAGGCTTTGCCGCGCGTGATTTCATGCGAACCCGCAGTTACCAGCAACAAGCCATGACCAATGCAAATAACCTTGCCGTTATGCTAAGTGATGTGTTAAAACAATTGCAGGCACAACAACAAGGAGAGGGAAAAGGGAAAAAATCCGGTAAGCCAAAACCCGGTAGCGGCAAAGGTTCTGGCAAGGGAAGCGGCAAACCCAGCATGAGCCAAATGAAAAAAATGCAAGAAGAACTAAACAAGCAATTGCGCGAAGGTTTGAATAAAAACGGAACAGGTGAAAAACCCAATGGAAACAAACCGGGAGGGTCGCAAGGTGCAGGTGGCATGAGTTCTGAGAACTTTGCAAGAATGGCTGCCCAACAGATGGCTATTCGTCAGCAAATGCAAAAAATGCTTCAGCAAATGGATGCGAAAGAAAAAGAACAAATGGGTGGTGGCAAGCAATTAGGTGAGTTGCAAAAAATGATGGAGCAAACCGAAAAAGAATTGTTTAACAAACGCTTAACTTCAGAAACCCTAATGCGTCAGCAAGATATATTAACCCGATTGCTTGAAAGCGAAAAGGCTGAGCGCAAACAAGAACAAGACAATAAACGCGAAGCAGAACAAGCCAAAGAAAAAGAGCGTAGTTTGCCAACTCCCTCATTTGATAAATACATCAAACAAAAAAATAAAGAGACCGAATTAATAAAAACAGTGCCTGTTGAAATGCAACCTTATTACATTGAAAAATCAAAGCAGTACCTGCAGTCTATTGAAAAATAAGGAATATTGAATGGCTGTTGGGAAGTTTTATAAATAATATTTTAATTTTACAGAAATAATTTAAACCATAAATGCTATGAAAAAGATATTAACCATTGCTTCTTTAGCCCTCATAATAGGTGCTTGTAACAACGAGCCAAAGTTGAACGAAACCGAAGAAAAAGCCGTTCAAACACAACTAGATAAAGACCAAAAAGCGATGGACTCTTTAGAAAAAGCCATTCAGGAACAAATTGGTGATTTGGATAAAGACACAAGTTTAAACGAAGACACAAAAGAATAAGAATTGAAAAAAGTATGCCTTTAATGTAGGACTGCTTTAAATCAATAATACTCTAATCCATTCTAAAATATAAATAAACCATTCAATTTCATTAGCTTTTACCAAAACTTAAGAACCAAATTGCCCATAAAGTTGGTGCCCGCTTGAGGATAATAATAATTATAATCGGTGCGAATGCCTGTTGAACTTATGCCTCCCGGATAGGTTGCACCATTTGGCTCATATTTAACATTGAAAATATTATTTATTTGAAGGCCAATGCGGAAAGACTTACATATATTTTTTACTTCGAAATCATAAGTAAATCGAAAATCATTAACAAAGAAATCATTTAGTTTTCTGCTTTCACTTTCTGTATTATCTAAATACTGTTTTCCGACATATTTCGAAATCAAATCAATTTCAAAATTCTTTAAAACTTGATAACTAAATAACGATGATCCTATATAATTAGGCGAATAGGCAATACTCACATCCTTATGAATAACCTGGGTTTGAGGCGCAGTATAATCATCACTATTACTCAAATATTCGGTAAACTCCTTAATTCTATTTTGGCTGTATGTAAAGGTAGCTTGCCACTTTAGTTTTTTAAGCAGTTGTAAGCCCGATGTAATCTCAATTCCCGCACGATAACTATTTGGAACATTTACTCTGTTTGCTGCACCCACATCATTTAGTTGGCCCGTGTTGATTAGCTGGTCCTTGTAATCCATATAATATAGATTCAGACTTAAGGCTGATTTTTTCCAAGTCTTTCTGTAGCCCAATTCATAATTAATTAGCTGCTCAGGTTTAGGTAAGCTTTTATTACTTGCTTGTATGATATCACTGCGAACAGGCTCCTTGTTTGCAACTCCTATATAAGCATAAACATTGGCACTTTGCTCAAGTTTATAGGTAAGTCCCGCTTTAGGGTTGAAAAAATTGAAGGTCAAATTTACATCATAAGGCATATATAAACCACTGTTTAAATCTTCTCCTTTGGTTTTATAGTCTATCCTTCGTTGCTGTAAATCAATAAAACCCTCCATTTTAGCACTTAGCTTGTAGCTTGCTTTTGTATAAATATTATAATCTGTTTTGTGGGATTGACCTTCATAAAAATAGTCGTTGATTTTTCCACCCATAGCATATTGACTCCAAATCAACTCGCCAAAATGTCGCCCATCATATTGATTTAATCCCCCACCAATTGTCAGATTCAACTTGTTTTTCTCATAAATAAATAAGAAAACAGTACCATAAAAATCATTGTCTAACCAACGCCTACGAACAAAGTTTCCGCTAGTTAATGTATCAAGCACCTTGTTATTAAAAACAAACAAAGTATCCTTCAATTTATAAGTACTAAACTTATCACCCTCTCTATACTCCTCATAATATCCGCGTCCATAGGTATAGTGCATCCCTACATGTGCTTTTAATTGCTTATTGAATTGATACGTATAAAACATTTGATAGTGGTCTTGCTGGTAATTATCCGTTTGATTTGGGTAAGTAAAGTCATTATGGGTTCTATTGCCTGATTTAAGTATGTCTTCAGAAACACCATTCCAAGCTTGATACGTTTTTTCTTTTCCCGAAAACACATTGATTTTAAAAATGCTCTTTTCACCATATCGCGCGGCCGAGACAAAGAAAGATTTCAAATCAGAACTAGCCCTGTCAATAAAACCATCGCTTGCAAGCTTTGACAACCTCGCATCAAAAGCCCATTTGTTTTCGAGTAAACCCGTACCCGCCTTCATGGTATGTTTCCATGTATTAAAAGAGCCATAACTATTTGATACCTCTGCATATGACTTTGTGTTTAACGCATCTGTTTGCAAATTAATACTCGCGCCAAAGGCACCAGCCCCATTGCTCGAGGTTCCTACTCCACGTTGTACTTGAATGTTCTGTGAAGATGAGGCCATATCAGGCATGTTTACCCAATACATACCATGGCTTTCAGCATCATTAATGGGCACACCATTAATGGTTACATTGGTTCTAGTTGGGTCTGTTCCTCTAATGCGTATACCCGTGTAACCAACACCAGCACCCGCATCAGAACTAACAACTGTAGAGGGTGTAAAATTTAGCAAAAAAGGTAAATCTTGCCCAAAATTTTGTTTGTCGATTTCCTTTTTGTTTAGGTTTTGAAAGGTAATAGGGTTATTGTTTTGGGCTTTTGTTCCCAAAATTACGACTTCTTGAAGTTCAGTCCTGGTTTTTGAACTGTCTGTTTGTGCCATGGCAGCTTGACTAATAAGTAACAAGCCCGCTAATCGGTACATGATTTTCATAAAAAATTTAAATAAATAACGTTAAACAAAATTGCAGACTAGGGCTGCTGCAACCATACTTGTTTACCAATACTCTGTAGAACCGAAACTTTTTTAATGAAGTCGGTCTTCTCCCTTCGCAGGCATTATCCTGTGCAGGTTCAGAGGGTATAATCTCAGGCTGTTTTATTCAAACAACCACCCCTAAAGACGATGCAATATTACGTGTTTTTTGAAAGTTTTTACTTTTTTGTTTGTCGGTTCATGGTTTGACGGTTCACAGAAATTAAGATAACCGTATAAGCTTATGAAAATAATGAGGTATTTGCCGTTAACCGAAATACCGAGAACCGAACAACCATATTCATTTTAAGAAAACATTCCTTTACTTCGCTACCATAAAATGCTTGCCAACTATCTAAATCCATTTACCATCATTGAGTGGCTTGGGGTTGTATTCACCCTATTCTACAATTTGTTTTTAATCCGCGAAAACATTTGGTGTTGGCTCTTTGGCATTCTTTGCTCCCTTTGTGGTATGGTGGTTTTTTTTCATACACAACTGTATGGTCAAATGTTCTTATACCTCTTTTATACAGCCATGGGCTTTTATGGTTGGTGGTATTGGAAGCAAGCCGAAAAAAAACATATCCATATCATCAACTGGTCCATTCAAAAGCAAGTATGGGTGCTAGCTTCAGGAATATTGTTAAGTGCTATTAGCTATTCCATTGTGATTAAAATTCAATCCAATATTAGTATAATGGATATTACCTTAACGGTCTTCTCATTTATAGCCACCTTCAAAGAAACACGAAAAGTGTTAAGCGGTTGGCTTTATTGGGTGATATTGAACTTACTGAGCGCCTTTCTTTACTTCAACAATGGCTTGATGGGCTATTTTATCTTGAGTTTGGTATACTCAGTACTTTCAGTTTATGGCTTCATGGCTTGGAAAAAAATCTATTTGGATACAAAAAATGAAAGTAAATGAATCTAAAATAGTGTGGTGCATATTTGCCCTAGTCGGCTTCGTGCTTTGTCTGTATGCCTTCAATTTACCCAACTATTCATTGGAACTTGGCGATAGCATCAATCATTATTTGTATGCTAAATATGCCTTCGTACACCCCGAAAACTTCTTAGACTTATGGGCAAAGCCACTCTTTGTTATCCTCTCCTCCCCCTTTGCTATAATAAGTATGCAAGCGGTTTATGTTTTCAATATATCTTGTGCCTTGACTACCTGTTTTGCACTCTACAAATGTGCCAAAATCCTTGAAATAGAAGATGCTTGGGCGATACTGCCACTAACGGTTTTCACACCCGTTTACTTTGCCTTAATACCAGCTGCCTTAACAGAAGTCTTGTGTTCGATGTTTTTAGCTTTCCTGGTTTGGGCATTGCTTAGTAAAAAATATCATTTGGCGGCCATTTTAGCCTCTATATTGCCCTTTGCACGCCAAGAGGGATATCTTG
>CANHJJ010000176.1 GCA_947460565.1 Bacteroidota bacterium | reverse complement strand
TTGCCGCTGTATCTGTATCTATTCGCGTATCTTGTGCTTAGTCTGCCAGCAAAACTAAGGTTGGTCCATAAATCGCCTGTTACGCTTAAATCGAATTTGTCAGAAAGACCAAAGTAATAGCCACCCCTATTCAAAAAATATCCCCTACCAGGAGAAAAACCATAGGCAGGAATTATCACACCAGACTGCTGTCCTCTTTTTAAAGGAAATATACCGAATGGAAGGATAGGAGGTGTTCTTATTCCTTCAAAGACTAATCTTGCAGGGCCCGTAATAACTTTTTTACCTGGCACTACTTTTAATTTTGAAGCTTCTATATAAAAGTGAGGATCATCGATTTGGTCGCAAGTGGTGTAATATGCATCTCGTATGTAAAAATTATTTTCTTGGTCACGTTTCACTTTTTGACCCCTTATATACCCCTCGCCTTCTTTGGTTTTAAATTCTTTTAAATAGCCTTTATTTGTGCTGTAGTTAAAAGTAATTTCTTGGGCATTGTATTCAGTTCCTCCTTGCTTAAATTGGGGTGTTCCTACCAATTCACCTGTTGAATCTTCTTTACCATAACTTTTAAAGGTATTCTTATTTAAATTTATTTCTAAAATCTCAGATTTGTTGATTAAATCTCCATAATTGACTTGTGCATTCCCAAAAAGGTACACGGTTTTGTTTGTTTCAGTATATACAATTGAGTCGTCAGCAGAATATTTCACTTTGGTTTTGATAGCTGATTTAGTTCGAGGTAAATAATTGCTATCTTTTTGATTATCATAAATGGAATCTTGATTATTTAAACTGCGGTTAATTCCGTTTAAATTGCTTTTAGTTGAAATTAAACTATCTGATAATCTATTATTTACGTTTTTTGTTGAATCATAACTAGTATTAGTTATTGCTGTTTTAGCTTTAGTTCCATTAACTTGCTGCGAAATAGACATATATGGCATTGCTAAAATCAGTAAAAAACCGTATATGAATTTATTTGGCAAGGACCTTGCAAATTCCTTTTGACGATTTGAATATTTTGAAATAAATGTTACCAATGGGCACAAAACTAACTAAAGTATTAAACTTCACGAAACTTGAAAATTTCGTGCCGTTTATTATTGTGTTGGTAATTTTATGTGCAGCCAAACCCGCTTTGCACAACAAACAAGTGAGAGTCATCGTAATAGATGCTGGACATGGTGGTAAAGACCCTGGCTGCAATTATAATGGAGTAAAAGAAAAAAATGTTACCCTGCAAATAGCATTGGCAACAGGAAAAAAAATTCAAGAGCTTCTGCCTGATGTGAAAATCATTTACACACGCAACTCGGATAAATTTATCGAACTTCATCAAAGGGCTGAAATAGCTAATAAGGCAGAAGCAGATTTATTTATATCTATACATTGTAATGCCAATAAAAATGTGAATGTGTCTGGTACAGAAACTTTTGCTATGGGATTGCACAAAGCCAATGATAACCTTGATGTATCCATGCGTGAGAATGGAGCAATCTTATTAGAAAGCAATTACCAAGAAAATTACGAAGGTTTTGATCCTAATTCACCTGAAACGCACATCATATTATCTCTTTATCAAAACGCCTATTTGGAAAAGAGTTTAAAATTAGCTTCTAAAATTGAGCAAAATCTTGGCAAACAGATTGAAAGATTTAGTAGAGGGGTTAAACAAGCAGGCTTTCTGGTGCTATGGCAAACCAAAATGCCAAGTATTCTAATTGAAAGTGGATTTTTAAGTAATAAGTCTGACAGAGAAATGCTTATTAGTGAAAATGGTGTGGATAAAATTTCTACAGGCATAGCCCGTTCGGTAGCTGAATACAAGCAGTTGGGTGAAAGTTCGTTGGTCAAAAATTAAATCCTATTTATTTCTTTCTCTTTGCTTTGGCTAAATTTTATATTTTTGCCTAAATTATTTTTGTCTTGAAAACTAAAGAATTCAAAGTTGGCTTATTTGTAGCCGCTGCCATCACTGTTTTATATTTTGGGTACAATTTCTTAAAAGGAAAAAAATTTTTTTCCTCGTACAATAGGTACTATGTTGTTTATAATAGCGTTGATGGTGTAGTAAACTCCACACCTGTTTATATCAATGGTTTTAAAGTAGGTCAGGTTGAGAAAATTGGTTTAGCCGATGAGGCTAATACAGATAAAATTTTGGTTACATTGTTTGTGAATGAAAAAATAAGAATTGGTAAAGGAAGCACCTCACTGATTAGTAGCCAAGATTTATTAGGCGGAAAGGCCATAAAGATACTTTTGAATGATACCATTTCATACATGGCAGATGAAGACACACTAATTGGTGATAAAGAAATGGATTTAACCACTTCTATAAGTAACATGGTGGCACCCATAAAAGATAAGAGCGAGCAGGTGCTGATGACCCTCGACAAAGTTTTAGGGTCTTTAAGACAAGTTTTTGATAATAAAGGAACACAGAATTTATCTAACACACTTATTGATTTAAGTGCTACACTTCATAACCTAAGAAATACTACTGAAACCATCAATACATTTGCGTCAAGTGAGAGTATTCATTTGCAAAAAGCAAGTAGAAATGTAGAAACCATAACTTCTAGCATTGCTAAAAACAGCGATAACCTTAATAAAATGATTAAGAATTTGAGCATAATATCAGATTCACTTTCTAAATCAAATATGAAGAGTACTATTAATAACTTAGAAAAGGTAAGTGCTGAAATGGCTTTGCTGCTACAAAAGATTAATAAAGGTGAAGGAACCATGGGCAAATTAGCCAATGATAAAGAATTGTATGATAACCTAAATAAATCAACTGCTGAATTGCAATTACTTTTGGCCGATCTTCATAAGAATCCATCCCGTTATGTGCATTTTTCTGTTTTTGGAGGTGGATCTAAACCAAAAGAGAATACAAAAACAAAATAATTTAGGTTTGTTAATGTTTCTGAATTTTAATTAGCACTTTAATTCACCAATCATTTTAAAGCGATATTAGATAATTATCAAGTTCCTTTCCTAACTAATTTCGTATTTTATTTAAGAGTATCAAATTGTTTTATTTAGATAGATTCTAAATAAAATTTATTTCAGAATTGATATTCCCTTTTGCTTTTTGTTTTTATATTCGCAAGCCTTTATTAGGCTAGATTTGACTAAAGTCAGGTTTTAAAATGGCAATGCTGTTATAGCTTTGTAAGCGTTTCGTAAAAAAAATATTTTTGTAAATGAAGTTCCATAAATTACTATCGTTTTTAACTGCACTCCTATTATCGACAAATCTTTTATTTGCCGATGCAGCGGAAGGAGAAAAATTATTTAATGCTAATTGTACTGCTTGTCACGCTATTAATGACAAAGTAGTTGGTCCTGCTTTAAAAGATGTAGACAAGCGTCACACTGAGGCATGGATTATCAAGTGGGTGAAAAATTCTCAAGCTATGGTTAAATCTGGTGATGCTGAGGCATTAAAGATTTATAATGAGTATAATCAATCAGTCATGACTGCTTTCCCTCAATTTAGTGATGCACAAGTAAAATCAATATTAGCGTATGTAAAAACGGGTGGTCCCGCTAAACCAGAAGAAACTGCAACGGCAAATGTTTCTGCTCAACCTGCAGGTGATAGTTTCTATAATGATACTACCTTCTATGGTTTGTTAATCATCTCAGTTATCTTATTGGTAATTGTTTGGGTATTGGTAAGCATCAGAAAAGTAGTTGACCAACTATTTATACAAAAACTTCCTGATGCAGCTGCTGACATAATTCAGCATGTTAGTTGGAAAGACAATCGCAAATCTTTCCGTTATAAATTATTTAAAAAGCATCCCGTTGTTGGTACTTTGGTTGTAATGGGTATGTTTACCATTGTTTTTGGTCTAATCGGATTTGATTATGGCAACAAAAAAGTAGGTGTTCAAAAAGGATATGCTCCAACTCAACCTATTGCTTACTCCCATGAATTGCATGCAGGTAAATATAAAATCAACTGCCAATATTGTCACTCTGGTGCAGATAAGGGCAAGCAAGCATCTATTCCTTCGGCAAGCACATGTATGAACTGTCACGCGCATGTTCAAGCCAAAGAAAAATACAATGGCTCAGTGTCTCCTGAGATCCAAAAAATATACACAGCTGTAGGTTGGGATCCCGAAAAGCGTGCTTATATACCTGATTATAAAAAACAGCCTATCAAATGGATTCGTCTACACAACCTACCTGACCATGCATATTTCAATCATGCACAACATGTTAAGATTGGTAAAGTGGAGTGTCAAGCTTGTCATGGTCCTATTGAAACAATGAAAGTGGTTAGCCAACAACGTAGTTTGCAAATGGGATGGTGTATTAATTGCCACCGTGAAGCAAAAGTGGATGTTGCTAATAATAAGTACTACGAAGAATTGCACAAAAATTTGAAAGCTGAAGGCAAAAGCATTACAGTTGCTCAAAATGGTGGTTTAGAATGTGCTAAATGCCACTACTAATTTAATTTCAGAAAAATAAATCTAGAATCTAATTACGAAAAGATTATAAATGGAAAACAATAATAAATACTGGAAAGGCCTTGAAGAGCTGAATAATGATGCCGCATTTGCTGCTCGTAAAAAAAACGAATTTGCCGAAGGTATTCCATTAGAAGAAGTATTAAGCGAAAGTGATGGAGATTTATCTTCAACTAGACGTGATTTTTTAAAGTATTTTGGATTTAGTATTTCAGCAGTTGCCTTGGCTGCTTGTAATACAACTCCTGTTAAAAATGCTATACCTTATATTGTTAAACCTGAAAATATTACTCCGGGTATTCCTAATTGGTATGCTACAACTTGTGGTGCTTGTGCCAGTGGATGTAGCATCTTGGT
Source organism: Bacteroidota bacterium (assembly GCA_947460565.1). Lineage (GTDB taxonomy): Bacteria > Bacteroidota > Bacteroidia > UKL13-3 > UKL13-3 > RGVD01. The sequence goes on along the minus strand of CANHJJ010000176.1, from coordinate 139 downwards.
TAAAACCCGCGAAGGTCGTCCTGTAAAAATTGAAGGAAGTGATAATGCAAATGCATTTAACAAAGGTGGTGTTTGTGCTACTGGCCATGCTAGTTTATTAGGATTGTATGATAACGAAAGACTTCGTATGCCTAAATCA
>CANHJJ010000175.1 GCA_947460565.1 Bacteroidota bacterium | reverse complement strand
GTTAAGGTATGATAAAAGCGAGAAAGGTTGCTCAGGGTCGTTCATATCAATGGGTGGATTGGCCAATGAACGAATAGGAATCATAACGTAGCTAGAATAACCAATCATAATAAAGGTAACGCATAGCATGGCAGTATTTAGAACTACTTTGCCATGACGGGTGGTATAGATGATTGCCCAAGTTAATATGGCAAATAGCAATGCTATCGTGAAAAGGGCGCCTGAGTTAAAAGGCATTCCGAATGAATTAACAAAGAAATAATCGAAAATAGTTGCCAATTTTGGAACACCTGGGATGATACCGAATTGCACAATACCTATGGCAAATACAGCTACACCCGTAGCTTTAAGGAAACCACTGCGTGAAGATTTGTATTTTTTGAAGTAATAAACGTATACAATGGCTGGAATAACCAATAAATTTAATAGATGGACACCGATGGCTAAACCAATTAAATAGGCAATTAACACCAACCAACGATCAGCATGTTTTTCGTTAGCGATGTTTTCCCATTTAAGAATGCACCAAAAAGTCAGGGTTGTAAAGAAACTTGAAGAAGCGTATACCTCTGCCTCAACTGCTGAAAACCAGAAAGTATCAGAGAAATTTAGTGTTAAAGCGCCAACCAATCCTGCAGCAAATATGGCAATTGATTGCTGTCCGTTTGGCTCAGCGTTTTTAGCCAATATTTTTTTAGCCAAATGGGTGATTGTCCAAAACATAAATAACACTGTCAATGCACTAGTTGTAGCCGAAACCATATTTACCCAAAAGGCAACCTTGCTCACGTCACCCATTGATAATAATGAGAAAACGCGTCCAATCATTAAGAATAAAGGTGCTCCAGGAGGGTGACAGATTTGTAATCGATATGAAGCTGAAATAAACTCTCCGCAATCCCAAAAACTAACCGTAGGCTCTAAAGTTAGTGTATAGGTGGCCAGGGATATGATAAAGGTAAGCCACCCAATTACGCTGTTGTACTTATTGTAATTACTCATTTTTAATAAATTGGTCTTTTTAAGTATAGAAGGCAAACATAATCGGAATTTGCCAAAGCAGCAAAACGAATAATAAATTGTTTAGGTATTTGGTAAAATTGTTTTTAAGAAATTTTTGAGAAAGCTTACTACTAAAAACGAATAGGGCGAAAAGTAGATATAGTCCAGATGAAATTTGTAATGAAATAAAATATATAAATCATTGGTAATTAATGTGGTGAATAGTGGTGTCAAGAGGAAAAATGGCAGATGAAAATGAAAAGCTTTCTGCTAAAGAATGCCGGAGGGTAGAGATAAGGTTTTAAGCCTATGAAATAAATTTTCTCATAATACCTTTCAATTAAAACCGCTTCAAGAAATTGGGCGGTTTTTTTTTGGATTGTTTTTTGGGTGGCGAATATTGATTTGCCCTTATGAATACCTGTGGAAAAAACTATTTTTATTGCTGTTCGTGGATTTTAGCGCAGCGCATCCCGAACCAAAGATAAAAATGGATATTTATCCAATTTTATAGTCTTAGTTTTGAAATATAATTGTATTTTTACTTTGCTTAATTTAGAGGTTGGTATTTTGTCCTCGGTTGGTATCCTTACCAACCGAATTTCTGTCCAAGGTTGGTGTCCTCACCAATCCTTCCTACATTTGACTCATGTATTTCTTTACTGCAACCATAAATAATTGGCAAAACTTGTTAAGCAATAACGATGTAAAAAAAATCATTACTGATTCTCTATCTTGGCTTTCTAAAGAAAACAAAGCTTATATACATGGTTTTGTAATCATGCCAAATCATATTCATTTGTTGTGGACTATTAATAATCAGAATCAAGTAAATGAAATAGAAAATACTTTGCTCAAGTATACCGGACATGAAATCAAAAAACACCTCGTATCAAAAAACAGTGAATTGTTGGAAAACTACATTTCAACCCCAAACGACAGGGCTTATCATTTTTGGGAAAGAAGAGCAAGAACAATTGAAATTAAAAGTAAAGAAATTGCCATTCAAAAACTGAATTATATTCATAACAACCCTATTCAAGAAAAATGGAAGCTAGTATCTTTGCCAGAAGAATATCAATTTTCATCGGCTAAATATTATGTTTGTTTAGATTCAGAGTTTGACTTTATTGTTCACTTTAATGATTTTATTTGAAACAAGAAAGTGGATTGGTGAGGACACCAACCACGGACAAATGCTTATTTTTTCAGTAATTTATAGTTATAATAACCCTTACTTGTTTTTATAGTCATAAAATACAAGCCTGGCTTAAGTACGTTTGTTGTTTGTAGCGTTAAGCTTTGGTTTGCATGGGCATCTAGCTTATTCCATTGCTGTATTTCTTTTCCGGTTATATCAGTTAAAACCATAGCAGCATCATCCAAATTTTGATTGGCAGTAATTTGTATTTCGTTTTCAAATGGGTTGTTTATTTTAAATAAATTACTTTCTTTAATTTCATTGGTTGCAGTGCTTTTACCAACTGTTTTGCGCACCAAAACCACATTGTCTAAAATTAAATTGCTACTCCATATAAAGCTGGCTTTGTCCCATGCTGTGCTTGCAAAATTGGTATAGGCAGCTTGGTTGGTTACTTGTGCAGCCGCATATAAATAGGCATTGGGCCAAGCAGCATCGCTAAAATCTTTGCTATACCAATCTGCAGGCATATCATAATGAATGCCATAACAATTGGCATTGCAAGTAGGAGTGGTAGTAGCTGTAGTGGTAGAATGAGTTCCGTCTGAAAGTTCATTTACTGTATTTAAAACTTGTATAGGGGCAATGTAAAAAGTTTGCGCTTTCCATGTGGCATCCGTTATGGTTCCATCACTAAATTGGGCTATAAATCCACCATCGCCTGGGTGGTACAAGCTACTGGCACTTTGAATTTCAGAACCCAGTCCCACATTCTCTTCCCAATCAACCAACTTAACCGCTATGGTATAGGGTTTGGATACTTTAAATTTTACTACCGATGAATTAAAGGGTGTAAAAGGAACGGCATCCACCCCAACCAAAATGCCATTGATGTATAATTCAAAATAATTATCTGCAAAAATATAACCTGTAATTACTTCACCTTGTTCATCTATCACCTTGGTTGGCACTGCACTTAAGTTGGCATTAGCCAATGAGCTTGGGGTCACATTATTGCATATATTGTGCAAGTCTGAAAGTTTGGTAGCCGTTAAAAAATTATTTTCTGCAGGTACAATCCAAGTCTTGTTGTCTGTTGATTGTATGGTGCCAATGGGTGTTACATGATTGCTCGTGCACTTAGGCATTAAGTTAGCGGTGGTGGTTGTTCCAAGTCCTTGGGTAACCGAGCCTGAAGTTTGGCCAAAGCTTAATTGGCATATAAAAACGCTTAAAATAAAGTATTTTCTTTTCATGTTGTGTAAGGTTTATTTTTTTCTAAAGGCTATTTGGCAGCCAATAGACTTGCTTTCTTTCCTTTCGTTGCAAGGGCATGTAACTCGAATTACACGAATCTATTTTATAGTGTTCAAAATAATTTGTAGAGGCGAATCATTATGAATACAACATTTAGTCCTTGCATTTCGTGGATGTTAACCTAGCGCAACTTGAATCAAAGATACTATGGATATTTATCCAATCAAAAAATCTTAGCTTTGAAATGAAAATGAGTTTTTTTATATTGTTTAATTTAGAGGTTGTCATTTGAATACTGAATGAAAGAAGCGGATTTAAATCTGCGCTATCTTAAATTCGACATGCGCTGCGCTAACATGTCGCCCACTATCCGTAGTCTCTGCCAAGCCGATGCAAATGGGGACTACGGATTTAATTTGAAAATGAGTTTGTAACTCAAAAAACAAATTTTAATATTAAATGAATTTATTAATTGCCCGTGTCGGAGACATAACATTTCATTATCAAACCATAGGGCAATTTGCTAACTCTAGGTTAGTGGGAGGCATTTAAACAATAGGCTCTTGTCTGCAATCCATTATTTTCAAGATATAGATAAAATCCGATTGCACTTCATAATATATTCTGTAATTAACGCTAACGATACTTCTAATAATTCTCTTGTCAACCTTAGTTTGTAATTCAATGGAAACCTTACCGATAAATGGGTTATCTTCAAGTGCTAAAATAGAATTCATTATCCCATTTTCAATGTTTTTTGACATTTGAACAGAAACAAATAGAAAATAATAATCACAGATATCAGTTAAATTATTTAAAGCGGAATTGGTAAAAACAATTTTCAACTTTTATAACGATTTTTTAAAATGGTTTCAACTTCATTAACTGAATACAACCTACTTCCATCGATATCATTTACCGAATTTATTATATCATTTTCAAGTTCTTGTTTAGTTAATGGTTTCAAACTTTTCTCATAAGATTTTTTTTTACCCTCTAGTATAATTTTTTCAATCTGAGCAAGTATTTGCATGTCTGTAACCAAATCAAGTTCTTTTTTTATTCTTTCTATGTCTGTAGTTAAATCCATAAAGAAACATTTAAACAAATATAATGTTTAGTTAAAAATTCAGTACTTTATTTTTTGGATATGAAGTTCTTGCAACTTTGTATGGATATTTATCCAAAAAGATAATCATATTTCTATAATAAAATGGTGTGTTTTTAGTTGTTTGATAGAATGAGCAAATTGCTTGAATATTGAAATAATGGCGGATTTAAATCCGTGCTATCTGAAATTCGACATGCGCTGCGCTAACATGTCGAATAGCTAAATAGTTGATTTAGCAGGCGGGGACGCCTGCAACGGCAAATTTGCATGAACTCCATCATTCCCAAACTTTAAATAATATAGTTTTTGTAAAACCAATTTCAGCCTTAGATTTGTTTCATAAATTATGACGATAACATCCGAATTGATATTGAAGGCTTTATCTACGGTTCAAGAGCCCGATTTGCACAAAGACCTAGTAACCCTCAATATGATTAAAGATATTGAGATAGAAGGCAATCATGTGAAGTTTCAGGTGGTATTAACCACCCCAG
>CANHJJ010000174.1 GCA_947460565.1 Bacteroidota bacterium | reverse complement strand
TTCCCGCATGTGTTCCATCTTCATGACTATAGGTGAAAATACCAAGTCTATCAAAGCGATTGCGTTTAACAAATTCGCATAAATCTTCAAAGTCTTGTTCGGTTTCGCCTGGATGACCAGCGATTAAAGTGGTTCTAATAGCAATACCTGGAACTTTAGCTCGTATATTGTCAACCACTTCTTGGGTTCTTGCAGTAGTTATTCCCCTGCGCATAATTTTCAACATATTGTCGCTGGTATGTTGCAGAGGGATGTCTATATATTTACAAATATTTTTTCTTTCTGCTATTACTTCCAAGGCATCCAAAGGAAACTGACTTGGGTAGGCATAATGCAACCTGATCCATTCTGCACCTTCGATATCAGAAATTCGTCTTAATAATTCAGCTAATTTTCTTTCACCATATAAATCCAAACCATAATAGGTGCTATCTTGGGCAATAAGTAAAATTTCCTTGGTGCCGTTTTTAACTAAATTTTTCACTTCAGTTTCTATTTCTTCAAAAGATTTGGAAACATGCTTACCCCTCATGATGGGAATGGCGCAGAAAGAGCAAGGCCTGTCGCAGCCTTCGGCAATTTTTAGATAGGCGTAATGGCTAGGTGTGGTTAATAATCTTTCTCCAATAAGTTCGTGTTTGTAATCCGCACCCAATGTTTTAAGCAATTGAGGCAAATGAAGTGTGCCAAAATATTCATCCACATCAGGAATTTCTTTTTCCAAATCTGGTTTATACCTCTGACTTAAACAGCCTGTTACGTATAATTTGTCTATTTCTCCTGCCTGTTTGGCCTCAGCATATCTGAGAATGGTATCAATGCTTTCTTGCTTAGCATTGTCTATAAAACCACAGGTATTTATCACTACTATATTGGCATCATCCTTAGCCGACTCATGTGTTACGTCAAAATCGTTTGCTTTAAGTTGGCTATATAACACTTCGCTATCAACTATATTTTTGCTACAGCCAAGTGTAATGATGTTTATTTTATCTTGCTTTTTGTTTTTTGTTTTCATGTTTTATTTAGCCACAGATTGCACAGATTACGCTGATTAAAATTCTCCGTTTTCAGATGATATGTATGGCTATTATTAATCTATTCTATAATTAGTATAAAATTTCTATTATCAGGTATCATTCATTCCTCCATTTAAACTTAATCCATATAAATGTGAGTTGTCAGACAAATCTTTTCAAAAATTTTTTGTGATAATTTGTGAAATCTGTGGCTAACTCTTAAACAAGGAATCTACGAATTCGTGTTTGTTGAATAACTGAAGATCATCAATTCCCTCGCCTACACCAATATATTTAACTGGTATTTTAAATTGGTCGGCCACGCCAATCACCACACCACCTTTGGCAGTACCATCTAATTTGGTTAATGCAAGGGCATTTACTTCGGTAGCGGCTGTAAATTGTTTGGCTTGTTCAAAGGCATTTTGCCCTGTTGAAGCGTCCAATACCAAAAGTATTTCATGGGGTGTGCCATCCAAAACCTTACTCATCACACGTTTAATTTTGGATAATTCGGTCATTAGGTTGATTTTATTGTGTAATCGGCCAGCTGTATCTATAATACAAACATCTGCACCATTGTCAACTGCATATTTCACAGCATCAAAGGCAACCGAAGCAGGGTCGGTGTTCATGCCATGTTCTACCACATGCACGTCATTTCGCTCACCCCAAATTTTTAATTGTTGAACAGCAGCCGCTCTAAATGTATCCCCCGCACCTAAAACTACTTTCTTTCCTGCTTTTTTAAATTGGTTGGCAAGTTTGCCTATCGTGGTTGTTTTTCCCACTCCGTTGACCCCAACTACCATTATCACATAGGGTTTTTTACCTTGTAAGTCGCTAAAATCCACTGGGATTTCGCTTTTGTTTTCATCTAATAGCAGGGCAATTTCTTGGCGCAGGAGGTTTTGCAATTCGCTAGTGCCTGTGTATTTGTCTTTGGCAACTCGCTTTTGTAACCTATCAATAATTTTGAGTGTGGTTTCAATTCCCACATCACTTGTCACAAGAATCTCTTCAAGTTTATCTAAAAAATCATCATCTACCGAGGATTTGCCAACAAGCGCTTTACTTATTTTTTCAAACAAGCTAGTCTTCGTTTTTTCAAGACCTTGGTCGAGTTTTTCTTTTTTCTCCTTGCTAAAAAAACTGAATATTCCCATGCTTACTTAATTGATACTGCCTACAAATATGCTAATACAATTCATAATTTGGATGAATTGGCATAAAATAAAATACAAAAAGCACCCTGAAATGTATCAGGATGCTTTCGTTTCAATAATTTATTATCGAAATTAACCTTTGAAATAGCCTTTTACGCTATCGTTAGGTACGATTTCAGATTTAAAAGAGTATGCTCCTTTTTTGTTTTTTACTGCACGGTAAACTTTAGCAAATTCTTTGCCCGAACCGGTTTTTAATGTTGCAACAACTTTCTTAGCCATTTTTTACGCTCCTTTATTTAATTTCTTTATGAACAGTAACACGTCTCAAAACATTGTTGAATTTTTTCAACTCAAGTCTTTCGGTTGTGTTTTTTTTGTTTTTGGTAGTAATATATCTACTCATACCTGGCATGCCCGTAGTTTTATGCTCGGTACACTCAAGTATAACTTGTATCCTATTTCTATTTCTTGCCATTTCGTATTCTCCTATTATTAAATTATACCATCACGTATAAAATCATTCAACACAGCATTGATGCCTTTTTTGTTGATGGTTTTAATAGCTTTAGTTGATACTTTCAATCTAATCCAACGATTTTCCTCAGGGATGAAAAATTTTTTCTCCTGTAAATTTGGGTAAAAACGTCTTTTTGTTTTGGCATTGGAATGCGATACATTGTTTCCTTTTATCGCTTTCTTACCGGTTAAATCACAAACTCTCATTGCCGTGTTTTTCTTTATAAGGGCTGCAAATATCTGATATTTTTTATAAAATGCAACACTGTGAGAAGAAATATTAATAAATTTATTTGTCTCTATCCTTTAATCTTAGCCCAATGCCGTATAAAGCTATATTTTTCTCGAAAATTAAAAATTAATATTGCCACATAATTTTTCGAAAATGAACTACGAATTTATCTTGGTTGAATCAGAATACCAACCACACATAGCAATCATTAGGCTTAATCGCCCTAAAGAATTAAATGCATTGAACCTTCAATTGATGCTTGAGCTTAAAGCAGCCCTGGCCAGTTTGGACGAAGATGATAATGTGAGGTGTATAATTATAACGGGTAACCAACAAGCTTTTGCTGCGGGTGCCGATATCAAACAAATGGAAAGCAAGACTGCTATTGATTTGTTGAAAATTGATCAGTTTGAAACTTGGGACCAAATTAGAAAGACCAAGAAGCCAATAATAGCTGCTGTTAGCGGATTTGCTTTGGGTGGAGGTTGCGAGTTGGCCATGACCTGCGACATGATTGTGGCTAGTGAGACTGCTAAATTTGGTCAACCAGAAATTAAAATAGGTATTATGCCAGGTGCAGGTGGCACACAGCGACTTACCAGAGCCGTGGGTAAAGCTCTTGCCATGGAAATGGTATTAACAGGCAAATTTATTTCAGCCGAAGAAGCCATGAAAGCTGGATTGGTGAATAGGGTAGTGGCCGAGGAATTGTATTTGGACGAAGCAGTTAAGTTGGCAAAAGAAGTTACACAAATGAGCCCAATTTCAATAAGATTGGCTAAAGAGTCTGTATTAAAAGCATTCGATAGCGGATTGCAAGAGGGACTTTACTTTGAACGTAAAAACTTTTATATGTGTTTTGCCAGCGAAGACCAAAAAGAAGGTATGCAAGCCTTTGTTGAAAAAAGGAAACCGAAGTTTGAGGGTAAATAGTTTTTGATTGTATGAACAACCCTCAAGAACTAAGTATTAAAGATTTTTCATACGATTTGCCTGAAGAGCGAATCGCCCAGTTTCCTTTAGAGGCCCGTGACCAAAGTAAACTCTTGATTTGGAATGATGGTCAGATTAGCGAAACCATTTTTAGTCAGCTAGGTGGCTTGTTGGAAGCAGGAGATGCGTTATGCTTTAATAATACAAGGGTTATTCATGCCCGAATTTTCTTTTTCAAAGAATCCAGAGCAAAAATAGAGATAATGTGCCTTGAACCATTGGATTCAAGTGATACGCAAGTGGCCTTTCAACAAAAGAAAAGTGCTACTTGGAAAGTGATGATAGGCAACTCGAAACGTTGGAAGGAGGGTGTTCTTACTAAAGAAATCTCTCTGAATGAAAACAAGTTCACTTTAAAGGTGCAGAAATTGTCTCAAAACGAAGATACTTACACCGTTCGTTTTACTTGGGATGCAGATATCAGCTTTGCTGAGATGCTTGAAATGGCTGGGGTGCTTCCTCTTCCTCCCTATATGAACAGAGACGTGGAGGGCGAAGACGAGAACCGATATCAAACGGTGTATGCTAAGCATGATGGGTCTGTGGCTGCGCCCACTGCTGGACTTCATTTTACCGAAAATGTCATTCAATCGCTTCATAGCAAAGGCATTTCGACAAATTATTTAACCCTTCATGTAGGGGCGGGAACCTTTAAACCCGTTAAGGCTGAGACCATGCAAGACCACCAAATGCATGAAGAGCGCATACATATCGAAAAATCAACAATTGAAAAATTATTATCTCAAGTTGAGGGGAAATCAGGTCGCATTGTTGCAGTGGGAACTACCTCGCTGCGCAGCCTTGAAAGCATTTATTGGTTTGGTAGAAGGCTATTTATGCAAAAAGACAAATGGAATGAGATTGGACATTTATATGTTGAACAATGGGAACCCTATCAATTAAGAATTGACAATTATGAATTAGGAATTTCAGATAAGGAAATCCAAACGGAAGGATTCGATTCCACTAAGCCTGAGGTAGACTTACAAACTTCCCTTCAAGCGATTTTGGAGTGGATGCAATATAAAGACAAATCAGTTTTGACCGGGGCCACCCAGATTATCATTGCCCCACCTTATAAAATTAAGGTAGCAGA
>CANHJJ010000173.1 GCA_947460565.1 Bacteroidota bacterium | reverse complement strand
GATGATGTGTAATTGTTGATACCAAACTCTAGTATAACGGATAAAATGAGTGTAAAGGCAACTAAGTTGTAATACATCCCATAGGTTTCAGGACCAAGAATGTTTTGAACTGTTCTATCAATACCAAGTACCCAAAAGGGTTTGATAAGTAAGTTTAAGGCCATCATAACCCCTACATTTGATATAAAAGCTCTACGCATCTTAATAAATCTGCCTTTTTTTGAGGCGAAAATAATTATAATTGCCAAACAATATTGGCACCATCATTAAAAATAGCTGTAAACACACGATTTCTCCTTAAAAATCGGCTGGAAGGCTTTGGTCATTTTACAAATGAAACCCTCAAAAGGATTACACAGCAGCACCCCGAAGTTCAATTCTATTTTCTTTTTGACAGGCCTTACGATTCATCATATATATATGGACCAAATGTAAAAGCAGTTGTTTTACCCCCACAGGCGCGTCACCCTTTTCTTTGGTATTTGTGGTTCGAATTGTCAACTGCTATTTGGTTAAAGATAAACAAACCTGATTTATATCTTTGTACGGATGGTTATGCATGCATGAACACTTCTGTTAAACAAGTTACGGTAATGCACGACCTAGCTTTCGAGCATTTTGACGATAGCATCAAGTTATACCAATTGAGGTATATGCGCAAAAACAGCCCAATGTTTGCAAATAAGGTAGATAGGATAGCCACCGTTTCGGAATTTTCAAAACAAGATATCGTTGAAAAATACAAAATCAAAGCAGACAAAATAGATGTGGTGTATAATGGAGCCAACCATTTATACAAAGTATTAGACGATTCAGAAAAGTTAAAAATTAAAGAACAATACACCAATGGACATGACTATTTTGTGTATGTTGGTTCTATTCATCCGCGCAAAAATGTAAAGCGATTGCTTGAGGCTTTTGATAATTATAAAACCCAATCAGGTGGAAACAAAAAACTATTAGTTGTTGGCAGAATGGCATGGCAAACAAGTGATGTCAATGACACAGTGCAAGCTATGAAACACAAGTCTGATGTAATTTTTACGGGATATGTTTCTGATGAAGAATTGGCCAAATGTGTGGGTGCAGCTTTTGCCCTTTGTTATGTTTCATTATTCGAAGGTTTTGGTATACCCATTGTTGAGGCCATGAAATCTGGTGTGCCTGTAATTTGTAGTAATATTACATCCATGCTTGAAGTTGGTTTGAATGCTTCCATTCAAGTCAACCCTTATCAAACAAAAGAGATAACAAATGCCATGCTCCTGCTTGATAAAGATAATGATGTAAGATTGTCCCACATACAAAAAGGTCTTCAACGTCAACTTGATTTTACTTGGGACAAAACCGCCCAAAAGCTCTGGGATTGCTGTGTGAAAGTGATTGGTTCACGGTTCACTGCCTCTGTCATTTCGAGCGAAGACGAGAAATAGAAATAGGTTAATCATTTGTTCGGTCTCGACTCCGCTCGACCAGACAGATTGTTCTATTATTTAGTTTACGGATCATTGTTGTTCAGTTCACGGTTGGATAGTTCACGGCCTTTGTCATTTCGAACGGAGACGAGAAATAGTCAACTACAAGATATTTGTTCATTCTAAACATAGCTCAAGAACTCCTTTACGCAAAATCAAAAGCATTTTCAGTCAGATTTTATGAATGTCGAATACATTTACTTTAAGGTGCTTTTAACAGTTTTGATTTCCGTGCGCTTAGCCAAGGTAATAGTTCAAACAGAAGGCGTGCGATGGCTTGAAAAAGTATATGTATGGTTGGTGTCGCATCTAAAGTTTAATAAGAAGAAACATCCCCCCCCTATACCTCCGTTAGCTAAAGGAGAGAATGACATCCGTAAACAGCCAAAAGTTTTTAGCTTCCAAAACTGGCTTTCATATTGAGTGCAAAAATCCATTATAGCCCATCCGCTAATATGCCCCAACTATCAACTAATTTAAGTAATATTGCCATGTCATGTCTATCAATATATTAGCTATAGAATCGAGTTGTGACGACACTTCAGCCTCTGTTATCAGTGATGGAAAAATACTATCCAATCTGGTAGCGGGACAAAAAGTTCATGAAGCCTATGGAGGCGTAGTGCCAGAGTTGGCAAGTCGTGCGCACCAAGCCAATATTTTGCCAGTGGTCGATATGGCCCTGAAGCAAGCAGGCATGGCTCTTACAGATTTATCTGCCATAGCTTTCACCCAAAGCCCCGGATTGATAGGCTCATTGATGGTGGGTTGTTCATTTGCCAAATCATTAGCTCAATCTCTTAACATACCGCTTATTGGCGTGCACCACATGCAAGCCCACGTATTGGCGCATTTTATTGACAAACCTAAGCCTGTCTTCCCTTTTCTGTGCCTAACCGTAAGCGGTGGACATACTCAAATTGTTTTGATGCGCAACTACTTTGAGTTTGAGATTATTGGCAAAACCCTTGATGATGCTGCTGGTGAAGCTTTTGATAAAGCCGCTAAAATACTAGAACTCCCCTACCCTGGTGGACCCTTGATAGACAAGTATGCACAAGGGGGAAACAAACATGCTTTTGAATTTGCCAAACCTGATATTCCTGAACTTAATTTCAGCTTTAGCGGTCTAAAAACCTCTTTCCTTTACTTTATCCGTGAGCGCATAAAAACAAACCCTGATTTTATTAATGAAAATATGGCAGATATCTGCGCGAGTATGCAAGAAGCCATTATCTATCATTTGATGAAAAAATTAGTGAAAGCTTCTAAGCAAACAGGTATTAAACAAATAGCCTTAGCTGGAGGTGTTTCGGCCAATACTGGTTTACGCAAAGCAATAGACATAGAAGGCCAAAAGCTAGGTTGGCAAACTTTTGTTCCTGCCTTTGAATATTGTACCGATAATGCTGCCATGATTGCTATCACGGCCCACTACAAATACCTGAATGCCGAATTCGAAAGCCTTGATGTAAGCCCAAGCGCAAGGTAAACGACTTATCAATAAGGAATTAGGACTAGAATTCTTTCATAATTGATTTAAAAAAATTCATGGCATTATGGCTAGGCACGAGTCCAACTAATTGGATAAAAGTTTGCTTCAACCCAATTCGACAAATCTGAATCAGGATTCTTAAAGACTTTCAATTATAAATGAAGTCTTATAAGGAAATATCGCAATGTTTTTCCTTTTCAAAAACGCTAGTCACGGTATGCCATGAAAAGTTTAATAATACCATTATGAATGATGATGAAAAATTCTCATTAATAGCATTCTTCTATTTATAACAACAGTTCAATAAACACAGGCTGATGAGCTAAACAAACTAAATCATGACCATTACTGTATATTGAATTAAGAGACGAAAAAATCTGCAATATTAATTAAACTAGATACTACTTTTCTCTATCAATGATGAAGTTTACCAATAGTTTTAGTTTATCGGCAAATTCGTTTTGGGATATGGAATTCAGAATCTCAAGTGCTTCTGCTTTATAGCGAAGCATGGCTTTGCGGGTATAAGCAATTCCATCATGATCGTTTACATACCTGATAACTTCAGCTACACGCTTCTTATCAGTATTATGATTTTTTATAGAATTGATGATAAACCTCCGGGTTTCTTTATCGGCATTATTGATGGTATAAATAATGGGTAAGGTTAACTTTTTTTCTTTGATATCTATACCATGTGGTTTTCCGATATCATCATCGCCATAATCAAGTAAGTCATCTTTAATTTGAAAAGCAATACCTATTTTCTCTCCAAATAGATGCATTTGCTTAATCTGCTCTGCATTGGCACCAGCACTAGCAGCACCTATGGCACAACAACTGGCAATAAGGGAGGCAGTCTTTTTCTTAATAATATCAAAATACACATCTTCAGAAAGATTGAGGTTACGGGTTTTTTCAATTTGCAGCAACTCCCCTTCACTCATGGCTTGAACTGCTTCGCTGATTATTTCTAATAAATGAAAATCTTTATTCTTAACAGAAAGAAGTAAACCTTTTGACAAAAGGTAGTCGCCCACCAAAACTGCAATTTTATTCTTCCATAGGGCATTGATACTAAAAAAGCCTCTACGCTCATCACTATCATCCACCACATCATCATGCACCAACGTGGCTGTGTGCAAAAGCTCCACCATGCTTGCCCCACGATAAGTAGAATCATTAATTCCTTCAAACAATTTGGCGCAATAAAAAACGAACATAGGTCGCACTTGCTTGCCTTTGCGTTTTACGATATAGGTCATAATCGTATCTAACAATGGCACCGAACTTTTCATGGCCTCTCTAAACTTGCTTTCAAACAAATTAAGTTCGGCAGAAATGGGTTGTTTTATGTCGTTTATAAGACTCAAGTCAATTGCAAATAAAAGAAATAAAATGATTGATTGCTTTTACATCTCAGAAAAGTATTTTTGAAAAGTTTTAAGGGCTCATTGAAAAGGATTTACGAAATCTGTTTTTTGTTATCTTTTAAAAAATCAAGTCCTAAGTTTTTCATTTTGTATCAGTTATAATTTTTTTACTGTAGCGAGCATTACATAATTCTAATAGATACAGATGTAAATGAAAGATGATTAAGAACCATTACGATTTTGAACAAAGAAGAACAACTCATTTACAACACACTATCGGCCAAATTTCCTATGGTGCACATTCAAATAAATTTGCAAAAACATCAATTGAAAATTGAATTAAATGACCTAAAAATGAATTGTTGGAAAGACGAGTGGGAAGATAAGCCGGGCATCATTTTATCTCGTATTAACTCCTTATTAGGTCAAAACAAAAGAGTTCATGGTAGATCCTGCGATATAAGATTATTAGATAAAAATACAGCTGAAACATTTTTGAATCGCCATCATGTTATGGGTTTTGCCAGTTCATATTATAAATTGGGTTTGTTTAAAAAGGATGAACTACTTGCTATAGCCACTTTTAGTAAAGGTCGAAAAATGAATAGGCTGCCCGAAGGGAAAAAGTCATTTGAATTGATTCGATTTTGCAATGCATCGGGTATTACCGTGGTGGGGGGATTGAGTAAACT
>CANHJJ010000172.1 GCA_947460565.1 Bacteroidota bacterium | reverse complement strand
TATATCTTTTTTTGTAGATTGAATACCTTCAACAACTGCCTTTTCGCTTTGCCATTTTGCTTTTAAAGAGTTCCTTTCTGTTTGTAAATTGGCTATTTCTACACCTAGGTTTTTAACTTTATCATCATCTCCTTCTCGTTTTATGGCTTCGCGCTCAATTTCTAATTGCATGATTCGTCTATCTAATTGATCTAACTCTTCAGGAACTGAGTCAATTTCTAAACGAAGTTTTGATGCTGCTTCGTCCATTAAATCAATGGCTTTATCTGGTAAAAAACGATCTGATATATAGCGTTGCGATAGCTCAACAGCAGCAATGATAGCTTCATCTTTAATTCGCACTTTGTGGTGCACTTCATAACGCTCTTTTAAGCCACGAAGGATGGATATGGCATCTTCGGTATCTGGCTCTTCCACATACACCTTTTGGAACCTTCGTTCAAGGGCTTTGTCTTTTTCAATGTATCTTTGGTATTCTGCAAGTGTGGTAGCGCCAATGCTTCTCAATTCACCACGAGCTAATGCTGGTTTTAGAATATTTGCTGCATCCATTGCCCCTTCACCACCGCCACCAGCTCCTACCAAAGTATGTATTTCATCAATAAATAAGATAATCTCTCCATCTGCCGAAATCACTTCTTTTACCACCGATTTAAGCCTTTCTTCAAACTCTCCTTTGTATTTGGCTCCTGCAATAAGAGATCCCATATCTAATGAGAATATCTTTTTGGTTTTTAGATTTTCTGGTACATCACCATTGACAATTCTATGCGCCAATCCTTCGGCAATAGCAGTTTTACCAACACCTGGTTCTCCAATAAGTACTGGATTGTTTTTAGTTCTGCGAGATAATATTTGAAGTACTCTTCGAATTTCCTCATCTCTACCTATTACAGGGTCAAGCTTTCCCTGTTGTGCCAAATCGTTTAAGTTTTTGGCATATTTATTCAAAGCATTGTATTGCATTTCTGCATTTTGAGAGGTAACTTTATTTCCACCACGCAATTCCGTAATTGCAAGTTTCAGTGTTTTTTCGTTTAAGCCTGCATCCTTTAAAAGATTTGCTACTTGATTTTTGCCATCAAGCATGGCTAGGAGAATGTGCTCTACTGAAACAAACTCGTCTTCGAATTCTTTTAAGTACGATTGTGCTTTTAGTAATACTTGATTGGCATCATTTGATAAATATTGGCCCTGACCCGACACTTTGGGAAAGCCTTTTATCATGGCATCAATAGCAGATTCAATCCTACTTTGATTGGCATTAAGCTTTTTAAATAAATATGAAATTACGTTCTCATCTGTTTGTATAAGAGCTTTTAGTATGTGGGCTGGCTCAATTGATTGTTGTCCATTTTGCAAAGCAATTTGAACGGCTTCTTGAACGGCTTCTTGTGATTTGATTGTGAAGTTATTTAAATTCATGGGAGTTATTATTATCTCAAGTGGTTAACCTTAACTTTTAACATGTTATTTGTTAACACAAATTCGTCAATATGTATTCCACCAGCCATATTATGTTGTTTTGGCGCAAAACCTATGATATTTCTGCTATTCTGTCTAGTTGCTACTATGAAATTTTTCCAATTGCTGACTTTTTGTAAGCAAGTTTTTGCTCACTTTTCTATCTTTTTTAGCTCATGGTACAATATATCTCGGGTGTTTATAATACTTCCATTGCTAAATTTCATTTGATAGGGTTCTCCACTCATGTATGATTTACTTGCAATATGGTCGATAAAATCTTTGGCTGTTTTGATTTTTGAGCCTGCTTTTCTTCTTTTCATTCTGAGGTGCTCAGCTGCCTCTTTGGCTATATATTCTGAGCCATTTCTAATAAATTTTGCATCACTATTTTCGATATAGGCAATTAGTTTTTCGATTTTTTGCTCCTCACTAAGATTCTGTTTGAGCTCACAGGGCATATCCAGATCGTGCTCTAAGAATGTGGGCAAACCAAAGAACAAAAAACTTAAAAAAAGTAAGATTTTCATATTCTAATTCAATGAATAATTAACTTAACGAATTAAAATAAAAGAACAGACACTTCTCCAATGAAAAAAAAATATATTTCATTGGTAGCAAAAGTTTTTATGTTATTTGTATTCTAAATTTGAAAATAAAAGAATTACTATGAAGAAAATTTTTACAAGCGTTGCTATCTTCTTGGCTGCTATGCATTTTTTGGCAGCACAGCCTGTAACTCCTGAAATATCATCTTGGGTAAGAAATACGACTGGTTTAACTGGATATAATAATATCATTGCAAATGTTCAAAAAGTGCAGTATTCAGCGGATAATGTATATGTAAGTTGTTCTTGTATTCCTGGATACAGTATTGGTCCTTGGTTAAATAACCCCAATATTCCGATTAACCAAAATTTTGTATTTAAGATAACCAGAAAACCTAAACCTAATACAGGCACTTTAACTAACGTAGGACTAGGGCATGTGGGTATATGGAGCAATGGTGTGAGTATTGATAATGCTTGGGATGCCATGACCTATAACAATGAAGGGGTATGGAAACGCAATGCATTGGTATATGAAGGAGTTAGTTTTGATAATTGTCTGGGACATCCCCAACAAGGAGGGGAGTATCATCATCATGTGAATCCAACTTGTTTGTATAATGATAAAGATAGCACAAATCATTCACCCATTATTGGATATATGTTTGATGGTTATCCTGTATATGGTGCTTATGCTTATACTAATTTGGATGGCACAGGACCTATCAAAAGAATGGTGTCTTCATTTCGAAAACGAAACATCACACAAAGAACCACTTTGCCTAATGGCAGTGCCGCTTTAAAAGTAGGGCCTGCAGTAAATGCTACTTATCCTATTGGAAACTTTCTTCAAGATTGGGAATATGTGCAAGGGTTAGGTGATTTAGATGAACACAATGGACGTTTCTGCCAAACGCCAGAATACCCTAATGGAATTTATGCCTATTTCGTTACTATAGATGCCAATTTGAAACCCGTTTACCCGTTTGTTATCGGTGATACTTATTATGGCACAGTTCAAATTGGTAGTACAGGTCCAGGTTCTGGTCATGTTACCATTTCAGAAGCAACAACTGTTTACAATGGAACCAATACTGGCATAGATAATATTTCGAATAAAATACAATATAGAATATTGCCAAATCCAAGCAGCGATTATTTGCATATTTATATGGATGAAAATAGTATTAACAATGTGAAAGCTAGTATTTTTGATAGCAAAGGAAGTTTAATAGAAAAACGAGATTTTGTTCAGCCTAGTATCGCCTATTCATTTGATTTGTCAAACTATCAAGATGGCCTATATTTCTTGTATCTTGAAACGGATAACCAAAAAGTGGTTCATAAGTTTCTAAAAACTAAATAATGCAACTACAGTTTAGTAAATTGTTGCGATATATAATATTTTCAATAGTTTTGGAGTAATGAAATACCAGAGACCGATATTAAAATACAGCCTATTTATGATAGGCTTATTTTTTTTGTTTTCATTCAAATTCTCTGAGATCAAAAATGGACATTCATTAGTAATTGAATTTAATCATTTTGTAGGAAATGATAAATTGATTTTAGATTCACTAATGTATAAAAATGAATTTAAGCAAAGTTACAGCATTAGTAAGTTTAGGTATTATATCAGCAATATAAAGTTAAAGAGAAAAGATGGAACTGAGTACGTTTCAAATGAATATTATTTGATCGATATTGAAGATAAAAAATCACAACAAATCGTAATTCATGAAAAGGGCTATTATTCATCAATTTCTTTCACAATTGGAGTAGATAGTTTGCGCAATTGCAGTGGATTGCAAAAAGGAGTTTTAGATCCTGTAAAAGGAATGTTTTGGGCATGGAATACAGGTTATATTTTCTTAAAGTTAGAGGGGAAATCTACCTATTCAAAATCACCATCTAATATTTTTGAATATCATATTGGTGGATTTAAACAACCCAATAATTGCATAAGGCAAGTAACTTTAGATTTAACTGAAAAATCTTTCCAAAAGGTAGGTGATGATGCAGATTTTTTATCCATATTAGTTGATATTTCAGAGGTTTTAAAAACACCTAAAAGTATTGATTTTAAAGAACTTTCATCAGTAACTGATTTTAACAATGCTTCCATGATGGCTGATAATTATGCTGACATGTTTAGTGTAATTAAGTAATAATGTGAAACTGAATATATCGTGAAGCCAAAGCTAATCATCATAATAGCTGTTTTGTTTTTTGTAGTACTTTCAGCATTCGTGTTGGAGGAAAATCCATATTTTAAAATTACCAATAAGGATGTAGTCTTTAAAATTCCTAAAGGATTTCCAAAGCCTATTTATGATTTATCAAAAAACAAACCCACACCTGAAGGTTTTACATTAGGGCGCAAATTGTTTTACGATCCAATACTATCAGTGGATTATTTTACGAGTTGTGCTACTTGTCACCAACAGTTTGCAGCATTCGCGCATATTGACCACCCATTAAGTCATGGAATAGGAGGGAAGGTAGGTATGCGCAATGTGCCCGCACTTCAGAACTTAATTTGGAAGGATGCTTTTATGTCCGATGGAGCAATTAATCATTTGGATTTACAACCACTTGCACCTATCACAAGTGTCTCTGAAATGGGAGAAAACCTACCAAATGTAATAAAGAAGTTGCAAGCTAATTCAACCTATAAACAGATGTTTTATAAGGCCTTTAAAGACTCAGTAATAACTACAGAGATGTTGGTGAAATCGTTTTCTCAATTCTTATCATTGATGATTTCTAGTAACTCAAGATATGATAAATTTATAGCCGGAGTAGATACATTTACTAGCATTGAGGAAAAAGGTTTGAATCTTTTTAAAAGCAATTGTGTTATTTGTCATCCACCACCTCTATTTACAGATAATAAATACTACAATATTGGCTTGAAACCAGATTCTAATTTAAACGATAAAGGGAGAATGACTATTACATCTTTTAAAGAAGATTATTTTAAGTTCAAAACCCCAAGTTTGCGAAATGTTGAAATGACTTACCC
>CANHJJ010000171.1 GCA_947460565.1 Bacteroidota bacterium | reverse complement strand
TGTATAATTTCCAAGAAGTGCTAAGATCTACCAATGACTTATTAGGTTTATATAACAAACAAAATCAAATGGCTATTGTTGCTAAAATGAAAGAGATTGTACCAGAGTTTCAGAGTAAAAATTCAGTTTACGAGAGTCTCGATAAAAAAGTTGAACTCTCAAAGACTACTGTAGAAAATTTACTTTCAAAACAATCTTAATTATGGCAGATATAAAAATTTAAAAAGCCATTCAAATTTGAATGGCTTTTTTTTGTGGATCTTATTTGATTTCTAGAATCTTATACCTCCCGACAACATAAATGTATATTTGGTTAAATCAATTTGTGAAGATTGTTTAACATCATATGGACTGTTATATACTGTGCCCCATGATCTAATACATGCAGCATCAATAAAATAGCCGTTGCCCCAAAGCATTCCCAAACCAGCTGAAATTGACTGCTGTTTTATGCTTTTGTGGTCATCCGCATATGGAGAATTATATAAATTGTACCCGGCTCTGAACCTATAATTATCCCAACGGTATTCACCTCCAATTCTTAAATTATTTGCTTGCGTTAAATTTTGTCTGGCACTCGCATTAATTGGATCAAAGTAATTCTGAAATTCGGTTGATTTAATTTGACCATCCCTATAATCAATCATTTCATAATCGGCAGAAATAAAACCATGTTGTGGTATCATTATCACGCCACTTAAAGTCAGTTTGCCTGGTGTTATAATTTGATAAGTACTATTTATATCTCCTGTAGATGCAGAAAGAGATTTTGTGCTAAATTCTGTCGTGTTTGAAAAACTATATATGTCTATTAAATTTACCCTAATAGGTGTTTGATAAGATAATCCAAATCTAAAGTAGTCAATTGGACTGATTATTATACCAAATCTACCACCAATTCCCGATCCTGTTGTATTTACAGATGAATTAAATACATTACTTGTATATGGATTTGTAGAAATAGATTTAGATTTTACATCTTCAGTGAAGGTAGAGTTAATTGTCATATTGGTTGTATTCAAAACCACACTTGCACCCAAGTATAAAAAATTACTTATATTACTACCCAAGCCAAAGTACCATTCATTCATATTTCCTCTCAATTGGGTCGATTTTGCTTGGTTTACAGAATAGTTTTTATCGTTATTTCTTCCGAACCAAGAATCAAAACTATCACTTTTATTGGGTGTATTATTGATTAGGTAGGTTCTCCAAGCCAAATTCTGAATATCATTCAAATTATTTGTGTCTTTTCCATTGGCTTGTATTGCCGTATAATCCCCAAAAGAGTTGTTTTTGCTAACTCCAGAATAGTAAGTGTTTTGCTGAAAATCAGCAAGTCGATTCATTCCCACTGCAAATGATGCACTTATCCAACCCGTTTTGGCATCTTTACCTCTTTCTTGATTTACATAACTAAAAACAGCACCAATATTGGGAATGTTGAAATTTGTCCTGCTATCATTTCTTAGGCTACCTAAAAAAGTTGCATCTGCATAATTTGCTGTTACAGCCATTGAACCTAAGAGTTCATTCCTTCTATAAAATCCTAAACCTGCAGGGTTGATTGATGTGGAAGATAAATCTGCTCCTACAGCCCCCCAAGCTCCTCCAGCACCTAAAACCCTAGTTGAACCAATGGCATCTGTCTTAGATATTCTTACAATGTCTTCTACATTTTGAGCGAAGCCCTTCCATGTAGCTATTAATAAAGTGATTGCTACTACTAACTTTTTCATATAATTATTAATTGATTTTACATTCTAGGTCTTGAACCTCCGCCTCCTCCACCGCCATTTCTTGGTGCCGATGGAACTGAAAATGCTGGAGCACTGTAACTGGGACGAGAATAATTGTTTTCTGGTTGTTGGTATTGTTTATTGTAAGTAGGGGTTTGTTGTTGATTATTTTGATAGTTATTATTCCTTTGTTCGCTAGGTGTTACATTATTGTCACTACGAAATGAGGGTGCGCTGGGCTGATTGTCTCTACTATAACCAGAATAATTATTGTAATTTGGTGTTTCTGTTGCACCGGTTGCTCTGTTGTAATTAGTTGGAGGACTATATTGGTAGGTGCCGGACTCGTCCCTTTTTAAAGTTGCTCCTCCATTGTTATATGATTGAGATGGCAAGGTATTTACATCTGTAGCAGGCACAGAACCTCTTTCCAATAGTTGTCCTGGTCTGGGTGTTGCGTTAACACCGCCAACAACTCCATTGCTTGTGGGTGGTATGTCTGAACCGCTCATAACCCTAGGGCGATTGATAGGAGCTGGGCCAGATGGTTTATTTTCAATTATTACAGGATTGTAATAAGGATAATATGAGCCATAATATGGGTTGTATCCTCCATAATATGAGTTGTAACCGCCATAAAATGGATTGTAACCATAATTGTTAAAAGGGCTGAAATAAGCCCCCCCCCATCCATAATTGTTATAAGGATTGTAAAAATTGTTATTACCCCAACCTGCGTTATAGCCAAATCCGTAACCGAAATTGTTAAACGGACTCATACCAAAGCCAAAACTCCAGCTTGGTGAATAGCTATTCCATCGGTTATATCCATAATTGTTCCATCCATAATTGTTGTAATTATTATAACCCCAAGAAGAATTAGAATAATTATTGTTGTATAAATTATTTAATCTTCTCAGACGTCTTGCTTCTTCACGCTCATCAAATACAGGAGCTTTGTAAGGGTTGTAATTGGTGGCTAATTGCGGATTTTTCTTATACAAAGAGTCTGTATCTGCTTTGTATTTTCCATATGCTAATGCTGCATTGGGGTTGGCTTCAGTAGGCCTGTTATCAAAAGTTCCTTCGTTAACTTTTGAAGGGTATTGTTGCATGATTTTATTAATATCTACATCAGGCGTAATGATGACTTGTTTTCCAGATTGTTTCCTTGAAAAATAGGCATCATCATCTCCTAGTTGGTATTTATTTTGAACAGTACCACAAGCTGCTAAAAAGCTTGTAAATAATACAATTGTTAAAATTCGTAAGTTATTCATGGTGCTATAATTTTATACTTTCAAAAATAAACGATATTTCAGCATAATTGCTGTAAAAAAATAATACTGATTTTTAATTGCTTAGCAAAATACAAATACCGTTCCATTTTTTTATTTTTCGATTACTAAAAGAGACTGAAAGTAAATAGGCTTTAAATTCATTAAGAATTAAATTAATTTGCGCCTGATATGGTCGAAATAAAAAAAGTAAAACGTAGCGAAAATTATTCGGAATGGTATAATAATTTGGTAAAACAAGCTGATTTGGCAGAGCATTCTGCTGTAAAGGGTTGCATGGTTATTAAGCCCTATGGTTATGCCATTTGGGAAAAAATGCAAGCGGAACTTGATAAACAGTTTAAAGAAACGGGACATCAAAATGCTTACTTCCCCTTGTTTGTGCCAAAGAGTTTGTTTGAAGCTGAAGAGAAAAATGCTGAAGGTTTTGCCAAGGAATGTGCTATTGTTACACATTATCGTTTGAAAACCGACCCTGATAATAAAGGTAAATTGATGGTGGATCCGGAAGCTAAATTAGAAGAAGAGCTAATTGTAAGGCCTACTAGTGAGGCTATTATTTGGAATACCTATCGCGATTGGATTCAATCTTACCGTGATTTGCCTATTTTGATCAACCAATGGGCTAATGTGGTAAGATGGGAAATGAGAACTAGATTGTTTCTTAGAACAGCTGAGTTTCTCTGGCAAGAGGGACATACAGCCCATGCTACCAAAGAAGAAGCACTTGTTGAAACCAAACAAATGTTAGAGGTATACGCTGATTTTGCAGAAAATTTTATGGCTGTGCCTGTTATAAAAGGTGTTAAAACAGAGAATGAAAGATTTGCAGGTGCGGATGAAACTTTTTGTATAGAAGGATTGATGCAAGATGGAAAAGCGCTTCAAATGGGTACTTCACACTTTTTAGGACAAAATTTTGCAAAAGCCTTTGATGTGAAATTTGTTAGCAAAGAAAATAAAAAAGATTACGTGTGGGCAACAAGCTGGGGCGTTTCAACCCGTTTGATGGGTGCCCTTATCATGAGCCATAGCGATGATGAGGGATTGGTTTTGCCTCCAAAATTAGCGCCTATTCAAGTCGTAATTGTGCCTATTTTTAGAAAAGAAGAAGAGAAAATGGCTGTACTCGAAAAAGCAAGAGAGTATGCCAAAGCACTTAAGTCAAAAGGAATTTCAGTGAAGTTAGATGACAGAGAAGGACAATCTCCAGGGTTTAAATTTGCAGAATATGAATTGAAAGGTGTGCCAGTTAGAATAGCTATTGGCCCAAGAGATGTGCAAAATCAAACTGTGGAAGTAGCAAGAAGAGATACCAAGGAAAAACAAGTGATGGCTGAGATTGATTTGGTTCATAAAATTGAACATTTATTGACCCAAATACAACAAAATATCTATCAAAAGGCCTTGGACTTTAGAGTTGAGAATATCACAACAGTTAATACTTGGGAAGAGTTCAAACATGTGCTAGAAAATAAGCCAGGATTTATATTGGCGCATTGGGATGGAACCAGTGAAACTGAAGCTAAAATTAAAGAAGAAACCAAGGCTACCATTCGTTGCATACCTTTGGATAGTGTGTTGGAAGAGGGTAAATGTATTTTTTCAGGAAATCCTTCAAAACAAAGGGTGTTATTCGCTAAGGCTTATTAGTTAATTATTATTGCTTTTCCCTAAATAATTGTCCATCTGCCAAACTGTCTATAAATTGCTTTTGGCTTTATTTATGACTCTACGAGAAAGTTTTATTGAGCTAAATCTTCAATAAATACTTAGGTAAATTGGGCAAAAACCTTATTTTTACCGCCCTTGATTTTAATACGTTTTCAAGACAAAATAATTAGATATGTTAGATAGTTTATTTAAAGGATTAACAAAGATTTTCGGTAGTAAGTCTGAAAGAGACTTGAAGCCCTTATACCCCAGGGTGGAGTCGATAAATACAGAATATAGGACATTAAGTCGTTTAAGTAATGATGAACTTAGAGCTAAAACAATTGAGTTTAAAGC
>CANHJJ010000170.1 GCA_947460565.1 Bacteroidota bacterium | reverse complement strand
GGCGTGCGAATTTCGTGACTCATATTGGCAAGGAATTCAGATTTTGCTTGATTTGCTTTTTCTGCTGCTTCTCTTGCTGTAATTTGCGCTAAAGCTTCTTTTTCTGCTGTAATATCCCAATTGGTGCCTATCATCCGAATGGCATTGCCTTCATTATCTCTTATGACAGTTGCGAGGGCTTTTATATGTCTAATTGTACCATCTAGGAATTGAACCCTGAACTCTGTTTTAAAGTCTTTTTCGCCTTTGAGAGCCATTTGGATTGCTTCTTCACCTCTTTGTTTATCGGCTTCGTATACGCCATTGAACCAGGCCTCGTATGCGTTGGTAAAATCGTTTTTATTTACCCCGTACAAAACGAACATTTGGTCATCCCAACTGAGTTTATCACAAACGATATCCCAATCCCAAATTCCAATTCCGCCCGCTTTCACAGCAAGACTCAGGCGTGTTTCGTTTAGTTTTATTAAGTCTTCCGTTTTCTTTAATTTGGTAATATCGGTGTGAGAACCGACAACCCTTATGGCTTCACCATTTGTATTTCTCTCTACTACTTTGCCTCTATTTAAAATCCATAAATAGTTTCCCTCTTTATTTCTAAACCTATATTCAAAGTTGAAAGAATCTGTTTTTCCTGATAAATTTTGAGAAATTTCAGAAAATGCAAATGCAATATCATCCGGATGTATCCTAGAACGCCATTCATAATCATCGTCCGTAAACTCTTCTGGTTTATAACCTAACATTTCTAACCAGCGATTTGAAAAAAAAGTCTTTTTCTCTAGTGGTCTCCAATCCCAAACTCCATCACCACTGCCTTCAATAACAAATTGCCATCTTTCTTCATTGATCCTTAATTTCTCTTCAGCACATTTTCTTTCTGTAATATCTTGTGCTATCCCCTTCACCAGAATTATGTTTCCTTGTGCATCAAACTCTGCTTCTCCATGCCCCCAAATATAACCTCCGCTACCATCTTTACGAATTGTTTTTAGTTCCAGTTCATAGGGGATTCCTTTATCTTTAGTTAGATTTATTGCAGCAGATAATTGCTCCCAACTTTCTGGAGTAAATAGCTTCATGTGCTCGGTGAATGGCGGTGGTGGAATTGTAGCATCGAATCCATACATGTTGTAAAGCTCTTCTGTCCAGAATACCTCATTGGTTTTTATATCAAGTTCCCAACTTCCTATGCCAGCAATTTTTTGGGTATAATTTAGTAAAGCGACACTTTTATTTAGTTTTTGCTCGTTTTTTTTGTATTCGGTAATATTCTGGTGCGAGCCTAGCATTCTGATTGGCTTGCCGTCTTTATCTCTAATGGCCAAACCTCTGCACCTTATCCAAACGATAGATCCATTTTTATGGGTGTACCTGATGGTTTTATCGAATGGTATTTCCGGATTTTCAAAATGTTTAATAATGAGTTCATTGGCGAGTTTAAAATCATCAGCATTTACGATATCACCCCATGCAGAGGGTTTGTGAGGCATATCCTTGTAATCATATCCTAACACGGACCAAAATTTAGGACTCATCCATTCCTCTTCAGGCTTATCCAAATCCCAGTACCAAATGCCATCTAAGGATGATTCCTGAATAAAATCAAAAATAGTATTGTCTGCTTTAACTAATGCATAAATCTCATTCTTGAGGTAATGATTGTCTATAATGTCTTCCGGGGAATGAATGATTGGCATAGTGAAGGAATGTTTTTAGTTATTTGGCAAAGTAATCATTTAACCCTTCCTAAGCGAATTATAACACCATTATCTTTCGTTTATTCTTATCGAATCAAATAGTATCCATCTGTATTTACTGTTTTCGCTTTTTTTTAATATTAGTCACGATGCATC
This sequence comes from Bacteroidota bacterium, assembly GCA_947460565.1. GTDB lineage: Bacteria > Bacteroidota > Bacteroidia > UKL13-3 > UKL13-3 > RGVD01. The sequence continues at coordinate 3,192 of CANHJJ010000170.1, read as the reverse complement.
GGGATTGTTTTTTGGGGCTATTAAAGTAGTTGAGATTTGCATATAGTTGGTGTTTTAGCGCAGCGTCACCGACCATATAAAAAGGGAAAATCTTTTTGTTCGAAACGTTCAGGGAGTCGAAATGGCATTTCTGCTCCGCTCCACGACCATAAGGCACTTGTTTCCTTTCTAGTGTTTTTAAGCAGATGTTGGCGCCAACATCATTTCTAGAAATTTTAGTTGCAGGCAAGGATGCTTGCAATGGTAAAATTAAAATTTCAACGCAATTGGATGTACACTTTTTTAATGTTAAGAAATTATTATGCAACTGAATGTTATGCAATTGTTGAATTAGTCTTATGAGAGACTTATCAAAATCAAAAAAGTATTATCCTTAGAATTGTGAATAAGCCCTAATTGATTTATAGGGGTTTAGCCGCTTTCAAAAAAGCTATTAACACCCAACACACATTATTTGCTTGTTTTGTTAACAACAGAAATTCGGTTTTAAATCATTTTAATAATCTTATCTTCGGAGCTATATAATTTTAGTTACATACAAAAAATGGCAGAATATTACCCAAATACCAAACGCAAACCAAGACTAAATGCAACTACCGCGATAGAAGGTGGGAAACTACCCCCACAGGCTACCGACTTGGAAGAAGCGGTATTGGGTGCCCTTATGCTCGAAAAAACAGCCATTACCGAGGTGGCTGAAATTTTGAAAGTGGCATCATTTTATAAAGAAGCCCACCAAATGATTTTTCAAAGCATGGTGGATTTGTTTAGCCGTGCCGAGCCTATTGATATTTTAACAGTTTCCTCTGACCTTAGAAAGAAAGCTGTTTTGGATGTGGTAGGAGGGGCTTACTATATTACCCAGCTTACGAATAAAGTTTCATCAGCTGCCAATATAAAATACCATGCGCAAATCATAGCTGAAAAGTTTTTGCAACGTGAGTTGATTCGTATATCCACCGAAATACAAACCGAAGCTTTTGAGGATGATAAAGATGCTTTTGAATTACTAGATAGCAGTGAGCGTAAGCTGTTTGAAGTGTCTCAAGGCAATATCAAAAAAGATGTTAGAGGTATCAACGCTGTGGTGAAGGAAGCCTTGGTTGAGATAAACAGTTTAAAAGACAAAGAGGGTGGAATGACCGGTATTTCTTCTGGTTTTGCCCGCTTGGATAAAGTCACAGCTGGTTTCCAGAAATCAGATTTAATTATCATTGCTGCTCGTCCCGGTATGGGTAAAACAGCTTTGGCCTTAAGCCTAGCGCGCAATGCCTCTTTGATTTCTGAAGAAAAACCAAGAAGTGTTGCTATATTTTCGTTAGAAATGAGCAGCAAACAATTAGTTACTCGTATGCTGAGTAGCGAGTCTGAAATTGAAGGTGATAAATTGAAGCGCGGTACCCTTGCTGATCATGAGTGGCAACAATTGAATACCCGAATTGCCAAGCTGAATGATGCACCTATATTTATTGATGATACCCCTGCTTTAACTGTATTTGAGTTGAGGGCCAAGTGCCGTAGGTTGAAACAGCAACATAATATTGAAATGATTGTGATTGACTACCTTCAGTTGATGCGCGGTGATGACCCTAATAACAAAAATGGTAACCGTGAGCAAGAGGTAAGTTATGTGTCTCGTTCATTAAAGGCATTGGCCAAAGAACTAGATGTACCTGTGATTGCCTTGGCTCAGTTAAGTCGTGCAGGAGAGAAGCGCGGTAACACAGCCACGCCTATGTTGAGTGACTTACGTGAATCTGGATCTATTGAGCAGGATGCGGATATGGTAATGTTTATTTACCGTCCTGAATACTATGATTTGCAAGAGTGGGAAGATGGAACACCAACACATGGTCAGGCAGAGCTTATCATTGCCAAGCATAGAAATGGTGAAACAGCCAAAATCCGTTTAAGGTATATTGGTAAATACACCAAGTTTGCCGACCTAGATGCAAACTATGGTCAAGAGCATGAAATGATGTCAAGCGATTCGCCTAACCCAGGCAGCATTACCATTAGTTCTAAAATCAATACTTGGAACAATGATGATGATGATAATTCAGGTCCAGCACCTTTTTAAAATTACTTATTTAATTTTCTTTTGTCTTGATACAAAAGAAACAAAAATATTTTCAGGCAGATTTTATGAATGTCAAAGGCATTTGCTATAAAGTACTTTTAAAGCAAGGCAATTCAGCAGCCCCTTGCTATGGTGCTCCGCTCAGCAGCCGATAGATGAACGGACCTTGAGCGGAGCCGAAACGGTAGTTAATGAATGATAATTTGAATAGCAATGGGTGCTTCGGCTCCGCTCAGCAGCCCAATGCTCCGCAAGCAAAGTTGAACGGACGTTGAGCGGAGCCGAAACGGTAGTTACTGAATGATAATTTTATTAAGCAATGGTTGCTTCGGCTCTGCTCAGCAGCCCCTTGCTATGGTGCTCCGGTCAGCAGCCGATAGATGAACGGACGTTGAGCGGAGCCGAAACGGTAGTTACTGAATGATAATTTTATTAAGCAATGGGTGCTTCGGCTCCGCTAAGCAGCCCAATGTTGTCATACTATTTTAATAAATTGTAAATTACTTCAACATCGAATATTATTTTCTTATGTTTGTTAAAAAAAATAGAAATGAAAGGTATTAGTTTTGTTACCAACGAGAAAAATGAGAAAATAGCTGTTCAAATTGACTTGAAAGCAATTGAAAAACACCATGAAGCTATTGAAGATTTATTAGACGGAATTATAGCAGAAAGCAGAAAAGACGAAGAGAAAATACCTTTATCCAAAGTTATAAGCAAACTTAAAAAATCGGGTAAACTATAATGAAGACATACCAAGTTGTTTTATCTAAAACCGCTGAAAAGGAATTGTCGAAAATGTCAGTTAAAGTGGTTGGTAAAATAATACCTGTTTTGCTTGAATTGTCTAGTAATCCTCGCCCTGTGGGTTGCAAAAAATTAAAAGGTTTTGATAATTTGTGGCGTGTTCGGATAGGTGATTATCGCGCCATATATTCGATTGATGATGTAATTTCATTAATTGATATTCGTGAAATTGGACATCGAAAAGAGATTTATAAATAATTTTTAGGGGCTAAACTTTTTTCGCCCAATGAACTGTCCTTTCGGACCTTTAGCGGAGTCGAAACGGTAGTTACTGAATGATAATTTTATTAAGCAATGGGTGCTTC
>CANHJJ010000169.1 GCA_947460565.1 Bacteroidota bacterium | reverse complement strand
TACTGAGCCTCTGTATGGCAAATCTCAGACCTTGTTTCCCATCGTACAGGGCAGTACCTATAAAGATTTAAGGAAAGAATCGGCTCAGTTTATTGCCGACCAAGGCCGCGAAGGAAATGCCCTTGGAGGCCTAAGTGTGGGTGAACCAGCAGAGATGATGTATGAAATGACTGAATTGGTTTGTGATATTTTGCCTGCCGACAAACCCCGTTACCTAATGGGGGTTGGAACACCTGAAAACATCTTAGAAGGTATAAGCCTTGGAATAGATATGTTTGATTGTGTAATGCCAACACGCAATGCCCGTCATGGATTTATCTTTACATCACAAGGAATTATCAATATTAAAAACGAAAAGTGGAAAAACGATTATAGCCCACTTGACGAGTTGTTTACCCCCGATTACTCAAAAGCCTATTTAAAACATTTGATTAAGTGTAATGAGTTTTTGGGTGCTTCTATAGCCAGTATTCAAAACTTAAGCTTTTACTTATGGTTAGTGGGCGAAGCCCGCAAACACATCATCGAAGGCGATTTTTGTGCTTGGAAAAAAAGCACCTTAGAGGTGGTGAGTAGAAGGTTGTAGTATTAATATAAGTGAAAAGAATTGCTTTCTTGTAAACTCTAAATTATTCTAAAAGAAAACAAGAAACTAAAATATGCAGCATTGTAACATTCTCTAATATTCTATAATTGATATATGAAAAAAAATATTTTCAATACTCTTATTTTCATATGTATTGCATTCATTCCATTAGTGAAATGGCAAGCAGCGGTTGATTCTACAATGCTTTCAAGACAAATATGGTGTACAACTTTTGTAGTAATTATATCTTGTGTGCTATTATTTACTAAAAAACTAGTTATAAGTTTTACACCTATTCACTGGCTATTATGCGCATTAACTTTTCTTTCTTGGATTTCAATTTCATACGCATTTAATAATGCTGAGGCCATTTATACAATTAATAAATATACATTATTTACCTGTGTTTTTATCCTCCTATATGTGTTGTTGCAAAACAATTTAATTGAAATAAAATCGCTCAGCAAAGGTGTTTTGACTTTCGTATGTATTGCCTGTGCATATCAAATTTACGAGCTATTTACAAAAGGAAATTTGCGGTTGTTAGATGGGAAAAATTTATACAAAATAAACAGTCTATTTGGACACAAAAATCTTTTTTCCTCAATAATATTTCTGTGCTTTCCTTTCTTAACTTATTTAATACTAAAGACTAAATATGCTTTAAAATATGTATCAATATGTCTTACAATAATTGCTCTGGGCTTATTGGTATTCATTCAAACAAAGGCAGTTTTGTTAGCTATTGTTACGGGTGGAGGTATCAGTATTTTGATATTGTTCAACCATTTAAAAATAAATAAAAGCATAAAAATTGGTGGTATCGTAAGCTTACTTTTTGTTCTTTTTGCTCTTAGTTATTTAGGTAAAAACAAACTCACATTGTTAAGTAACAACGATACAGTTCACGAACGCATTTTGCTTTGGACCAACACTTGGCAAATGATAAATGAAAATCCAATTACTGGCGTGGGTGGGGGAAATTGGCAGTTGTTTTTCCCTAAATATGGGTTACAAAATTTCATGCAAACCAATTATTTAATCAGTGATGGCTATACTACTTTTCAAAGGCCACATAACGATTTTTTATGGATTTGGAGTGAACTCGGAATTTTAGCATTATTGGTCTATATTTTTGTTTTTGTATATGCAATTTACTATGGTATTAAAAATATCAAACATGAAACTGATATACAAAATAAGATTATTCAAGCAGGTTTTTTGATGGCAACAATTGGTTATGTCATCATAGCCTTGGTCGATTTTCCATTGGAACGCAGTGAACACCAATTCTTCATTTTGCTAATTATAGCGATGGTTTGCAAACAGTATTTTACCGATATTAAAACCAATAAACCCTTCCCTAGTAAATGGATTTTGATATCAATACTAGCAGTAAACTTTTTTAACCTATTTGTATTTATTAAACGAACACAAGCAGAAACACATGCTCATCAAATGTTACTAGCGCACAACAAAAACAATTGGTCTTTAATGATTAAGGAAGCTAAAAAAGCCAATAATGAATACTATTCTATTGACAATTTTTCAATTCCATTGCCATGGTATACAGGAGTTGCTTATTCAGCCCTAGGTGATAATGTAAATGCTAAATTGGCTTTTGAAAAAGCATATGAAATAAATCCTTATCAAATTCATGTGCTTAATAATATTGCATCTATCAATGAAATGGAAGGCAAACATGATTTAGCTCTAAAATATTACAACGAAGCCTTAGCCATTTCGCCTAACCAGCCTGATGCTTTATTAAACAAAAGTGCTGCTTTATTTAACATGGGCAATATTGACCAAGCCTTTCTTACTATTTTAAAATTCAAATTCGATAACAAAAATACTCAATTCAAAACTTATTATTTAGCCATCGTAAAAGCGAAATTTGAAAAACTATTTGCATTGCCTAATTCATCAAATTTACCAATAACCTTAGCTGAGCTCAAAAACGATTCTACTCTATTAAAAAAATTCGACTCGATAAAATCCTTTAGTTACATTTGTAAGAACTAAACAAAAAAATATGAAAATAAAATTTACTCTCACTTCTTTATTTTTGTTGTTAATATTGGGTAGCTTTGCGCAAACAATAACTATTAACCCTACTAGTGCCAATCGTGGGCAAAAATTACCTGTAACAATAACTGGCACAGCAACCAATTTTGCTAGGGGATCTAACACCATTTCATTTATAAAACAAGGAAGCCCAACCAACTCTGTAAACATTTCAAATCTTACTGTAATTAACAATACGACTATGGGTGGATTCATAAATATTGCATCAAATTCACCATTGGGATTATATTCAGTTAAAATTACTAATCCTCAAAACATCCCCATAAATTTGGCAAATGGTTTTACTGTGAATGGAGTTGCTCCAAGCTTGGTTTCTATAACGCCCAATACTGCTATTCAAAACCAGCAATTAAAAGTTACCATCCTTGGTCAAAACACAAATTTTAACAGTGGAAGTAATACCCTCCATTTTTTCACACAAGGAACTGAATCCTTCGACATTGATGCAAATGGAAATAATACGCCTTTAAGTAATACTATTATTCAATTTGATGCACTAGTTAAAGGAACTGCTCCACTTGGTGTTTATTCTGTGGGTGTTGAAAATGCCATGGATGGATTAGTGATGTTAAATAATTCATTTACCGTTACACAAACCAATAAAGCTATTGCAAGCATATCTCCAAATAATGGCGAGCAAAACCAACAATTAACTGTGACCATAACAGGTGTGAATACACAATTTAATACTGGAAGTCCTACTTTATTTTTTATGAGACAAGGAAGCCCAACTAATGAAATAGAAACAATTAACTTTAATGCAACTTCAGCTAGTAAAGCTAATGTAACTATACATATTGATCCTAATGCCTCTTTGGGTTTGTATGATATTTTATATTATAATATAAGTGATGGAATAATACCTGCTCTATTATCATCTTTTACAGTAAATGCTGGAAAAGCACCAAGCTTAGTTACCATAACACCAAATACAGCTTCGCAAGGCCAAGGATTGAATGTGACTATAACAGGCACCAAAACCCATTTTAGCAGTGGCAGTAACACATTACATTTCTTTTCACAAGGATCAGAGACTTTTGATATTCTTGATTTTGGAAATAGCACAGTATTAAGCGATAGCTCAATTGTGTTCAATGCATTTGTAAGTCCAAGCGCAGCGCTTGGCATTTATTCAGTAGGTGTTGAAAATAACGCAGATGGTTTAGTGATGTTGAATAATTCGTTTACAGTTACCAGAACCAATAAATCTATTACGAATGTTTCGCCTAACAAAGGCAATCAAAACCAACAATTAACCGTGACCATAACAGGGCTAAATACAAAATTCAATACAGGGAGTCCTACAATATACTTTATTAGACAAGGTAGCCCTACAAACGATATTGAGGTATTAAGCTTTGCAGCTGCTTCGGCTACATCAGCAACGGTGCAAGTAAGTATTTCGCCAAATGCAGCTTTAGGTTTATATGATATTGGATATTTTAATCTTAACGATGGGGCAGTTTTAAATCCCGATGCTTTTACTGTTGAAATGGCAAATAGTATTAATGAAATTGAAGAAATCGGTATCAAAATATTCCCGAATCCAGCTAAAAACATGTTGAATATTGAAAGTAAAAATAACATTACAAGTGTTCAAATTGTTGACTTGCTGGGCAAACTTATTTTGAACAATGCACCACAAAAACAAACTCCAATCCTTTCACTTGAGTTTTCTGACATACAAATACCTAAAGGCATATATTTTGTTACGGTTCAAAGTATTGATGGAATAATTACGAAGAAAGTAATTATTGAATAATAAATAATGATACTAAGTTATTGAAAGGAGGTGGCGGAAGGTCATTCCCACAACTCCTTTCAATAATTAAATTCTTAAGAAGTGTTTTAGGGAAGTTCAATTAATTCCAAATGGCGTCTTATAAAAAAATGAATATGATTGGGCATTAAGCAATATGCTATTTTATCGCAAACAGAAGGCTTATACATGGCATATTTTCGAAGAAAAACAGGTAATTGTCATCATTTCTAAAAAGATTTTCTTTGCCAACTGCATAGTTAACTATATGGTAATAGGTACTAAGATTAAATCGTTCGAGGCCTTTCATTTTTTTTTCATTCATCTAAACTTAAACCTATAAGGTTTTAAAAACCTAATGGTTTGGAAAGTAAAATTTTTACAAAGAAAATAATCTCGAAAATCGGCTTCGTATTTGGAATAATGTTTATAAAACAAATAAGACTTAAAGAGCGAGATAATTCAATGTGCAAATTCAACCATTTCGAAAATTGCTTTCAATGTTGTCGGAAATTGCTTTCCGACAATTGGTTATTCGGTTGGAAACTTCTAAGCTCAGAAACAAAAAAGCCAATTGATTTCTCAATTGGCTTTTTAAGATTGCTTCACTGCGTTCGCAATGACGGCTAGAAATATGTTATTAGTTGCTGCTTAATGC
>CANHJJ010000168.1 GCA_947460565.1 Bacteroidota bacterium | reverse complement strand
CATAAATAGTTGCTCGGTAAAAGATTCAATCAATGTAAGCGTTCGACCTATTAAAATATTAACTGTTAAAGCAATTAGCAAACTAGTACCTACTGGCAATTCTGCTACTTTTGATTTGGTAGTGCCTGCTTATGCAAGCGTAACTTTGTTGAACACCCCATACAATACCTTTACTTACCAAAATGGTATCGTGTTATTTAACCCTAAAGCCAACTATAATGGCAAAGATTCAGCCTTATTTTTGGTAAGTGATGGAAGATGCGCATTTGATAGTATTTGGTTAAAAGTGAGTGTTGGTGGTTCTGGAATTAATCAAATTGAAGCTCAAGCATTAAAAGTATATCCCAACCCTGCAAATGGAGATGTAACCATTGATATTACTAGCAATGGAAGCTTGAGTATATACAACTTATTAGGACAATTAATGATGCAATTGCCGATTAATACAGGTAAAAACTATATCAATATTAGTAACCTAAACAATGGTGTTTATACCATACAAATCGTAGCAAATGAAATGGTGCTAAACCGGACATTAATAAAAGAATAGTTCAAATATTTGATAACAATGAAAAAGAGCCTTATGAAAAATTCATGAGGCTCTTTTTTTTTGTGAATATTTGCCCACAAGCGTTTCAACAAATAAAAAGTCAATTTGATGAATAATAATTTCAGCATACAATTGAAAATTTAAGTATTTAATACATGGTAAATGTCATCATTAAATGCATTTACATTAGGCGGTGAAATGGAAGCACCTATCGGAGATAGTCCATGGGGTTCCTATATTGGTTGTTTCAGAGACAAATACGGCATTGAATGGATCATTGAATTTGACCCAAACAATGTAGGATAAATCAAACCCCAGCAATCACCAAGTCATTAAAAAAGGCATGAGCTCAATTCTCCTGCCTTTTTCCTAACTCCTTCTACATCATTTTAAAAATATTCATCATGGCTTCTTCGGTGCCACCAATAGCTGCTTCTATTATGCGGCCTTGTTCTTTGCCATCTTTGTAAAAAATGATGGCAGGGATATTCTTTACATCCAAAGCTGATACATTGAAGGCGGATGATTGTTTTTTTCTATCCACCATAATAAGTTCAATTTGGTTTTCATTCACCCCTACTTCATTCATCACTTTATAAAAATGAGGTAATTCCCTTTGCGTGTCCTCGCACCACGAGCCCGCCACCACCACCACTTTTATCTCAGTGGACATGGGTTTAAGGCTATTGACAAAGGATTGATTGGTTTTGTAAGCAGCATAGCTCGAATCAAACCACCTGCATTTGGGATTGCCCACAAAGTCCTTTTGCTTGGCTCGGCCGTCCATAATATACTCACCATTCAAAACATAGCTATGGAAGTTGGAAGCGGTTTTACATTGATAGACGAGACCTAGCAATAGCAAGGATATAAAGACAAAAAACTTATTCATACCTCAAACATAAGAAATAACTTGAAATTGGCATATTTTATAAGGAAATTGCACAATAATTTTTGGAACGCTATTTGTAAACCATTGTATAATATAAAAACAGCAATCATATGAAAAAGATAATTTTAGCCGCCTGTGTAGTAAGTTTATTATTAGGCGGAATGGCTTGTCAGAACAGAAAAGTTCAACGCATTGACCCTAAAGAACAAACCGATATCAGTGGAAGATGGAACGATACCGACTCACGTTTGGTAGCCAATGAAATGATAGAAAGTTCATTGAAAGGTGGATGGCGAGGTGAGTTTGAAACTACATTTAAAAAGAAACCTACTGTGATTGTGGGCGTTATCAAAAACAGAACCAGTGAGCAAATTGACCCAACTGCTTTTATCAAAAATTTAGAAGCAGCATTTATTAATTCAAGTGCTGTAAAAGTAGTACAAAGCGGAGATGAGCGTAGCCAAGTGCGTGATGAGCGTAACGACCAACAACAATTCTCAAGCGAAGAAACCAAAAAGAAATGGGGTAAAGAAAAAGGCGCTGATTTTATGATCAACGGTGTCATGACTTCTGTGGTTGACCAATATAAAAACCAACGCACTGTTCAATATCAGGTGAACCTTGAGCTTACCGACCTTGAAACCAATGAAAAAGTGTGGATAGGCGAAAAACAAATCAAAAAATACATCAAAAACTAAACTTGTTTCATTTAATTATTTGAACTCATTGAAGCTGTTACAAAAAATATGGCTAGGTTCTTTATTGCTAATATTTAGCTCTTGTGCTACTTATTACCAAAAGAATTACGACCTGATGCAGGCCATATATAATGGGAATCTTGACAATGCGGAGCAACTTCTTACAGATAAAAAATGGCAAAAACCAAATAGAAATATTTTACTCTATTATTTCAATAAAGGTACTGTGCTTTCGTTGAATGGAAAATTCAGCGAGAGCAACCAGTATTTCCAACAAGCCGATTATTATATTGAAGATTTCCATAAAAACTATGCCCGCAGTTTTGTAGGATTATTAACCAATCCAGGTTATACAACCTATGCAGGCGAGAGCTTTGAACAAATTTTGCTTCATTATTACACAACTATAAATTACCTGCAAATGGGTAACTATGAAAGTGCTTTGGTAGAATGTAAACGCATGCAGTTGAAAATGCAAAAAATAACTGACCTATACGGAGGCAAAAACAAATACAGTAAAGATGCCTTTTGCTTAAACCTAATGGGCATGGTATATGAAGGATTGAAAGATTATAACAATGCTTTTATATCATACAAAAACGCCTATGAAATTTATAAAGCAGATTATGTAGGACTTGCCACCAAAACACCTCTTCAGCTAAAAAAAGATATTTTAAGAACAGCCTACTTAACTGGTTTTAACGACCAAGTGGAATACTACCAAAAAGAATTTGAAATGAACCTTGAAATACCCAACAAAGACAGAGGTTCATTGGTATTCTTTTGGAACAATGGGCTTGGACCAGTGAAAGACCAAAATAGTATTACTTTCACCATAATGCCTATGGGTGGCGGCATGGTCAATTTTGTAAACCCTGAATTAGCTATGCAGTTTCAGTTTTATGTGGGTGAAGATGATAAAAAAAGTTTAACAGCCCTGCGCATTGTGAGGGTAGCTTTCCCTAAGTATGTATCAAGGGTTCCTTACTACGCCAATGCTAGTATTTTAGATACTACTGGTATTATTGGGCAATTTGAAAAAGCCGAAGATATCAATGCCATTGCTTATAAAAGTTTGGATGATAGAATGGCAAAAGAAATTGGTGAAGCCCTGTTAAGAGTGGCTTTAAAACAAGCGGCTGAGCAATTGGCAAGAAAAGAAAACCAAGGTGCCGGAATGATTTTGGGGATTGTTAATGCCCTTACTGAACAAGCAGATACTAGAAATTGGCAGCTCCTACCGAACACTATCAATTATACCCGCATTGAATTACCTGAAGGAGAAAACAAATTAGATTTATCCTTAAAAACATATAAAGCACTTGAAAACAAAATCCCCTTTTGTTTCAATATCAAAAAAGGAAATGTGCTTTATCATTCATTAAACACCTTGGAGTTTAATGGCTATTCAGATAGAAGTGGCAATTTGATAAACTTCAGTCAGTGGTAATTATTTCTTTGATAACCTTTGCAAACCTTCTTTGGCAAGGGCATGTTCAGGCACATTTTCAACTATGAATTGGTAGTTCAATAAGGCATCTTTCTTATTTCCAAGCGCTTCATAACATAAGCCCCTCATATAGTAGGCATCAATAAAATCGTTTTTCATTTGCACACATATTTTAAAATGCCTCAAAGCCTCTTCAAATTTGGCTGTTTCAAAATTGATATATCCTACATTATAATAACTCAAATAATTGCTAGGATCTGCAGCTATTATTTTCCTATAGTCTTTAAGGGCAGCTTTATAAAGCTTATTTCGCTGATAAAGCACAGCACGACCAAATAAGGCATCTAGTCCATTTGGTTTGATACGCAAGGCCGCATTGAAATATTCAATGGCTAACTTATTGTGCATGGCTTCAAATAGGCGAGCAATAAACAAATGCGAATCATAGTCATTAGGGTCACGCTCAATGGCTGCCTGAAAATACCTTACGGCAGCAGCGGTATCAGCCATGTCTTTATAGTTTAAAGCCTTCAACTGAAAAGCAGCCGCATTTGAATTATCAGAAGCTATCACAGAATTCACTAGGTTTATAGACTCTTTATGTTTCTTCACCAAAAAGTATAACTCAGCTAATTTCATTTTGGCATCTGTAAAATCTGGCTTTAGGTCGATGGCTTTTTGGTATGCTTGAGATGCCTTAATGGTTTGGTTCATGGCATAGAGCAACTTACCTTGATAAAAGTGATACAAAGGGTTAATAGAATCTAATAGGATGGCTTGGTTGATATCGGCTTCCGCTTTATTCAAATACGCCAAGTATTGATAGGCTATGGAGCGCATATATAGCAACTCCGCATTATCTGGATTATCTTCAATTTGTTTGCTAATGGCAATGATTTCAGCGCTGGCCTCAGATGAATCCTTAGGGTTTTCGGTCAATTGGGTATTGGAATTTCCACCACAAGAAACAAGCAAAACAACTGCTATCAAGAAATTAATAAATTTTAATACTAGGTTTTTACAGTACATATTAGGGTGTATATAAATACAAGTCACAAAAAAACATATTTTTGTCGTCTCAATAGTAATTAATTTTCTAACTGGTAAATTTTTATCCGTTTTGAAAATAAGAATTATCAAAAAAGAAATATCAAATAATTATATGGCATTCTACCACAAACAAGGACAAATACCGGCTAAACGACATACCCAATTCAGAAAACCTGATGGAACTCTTTATTCAGAAGAATTAGTTTCCACTGAGGGTTTTAGCAGCTTATACTCATTGGTTTACCATTGTCATCCGCCTACATTGGTTAAAGAAATTGGAGAGGCATATGATATTGGACCTAAAGCAGCCATCGAGAAGAACCTACAAAACCGAAGTTTTTTAACCTTCAAGGCAAGTCCTACTGACGATTACTTAAAAAGTAGAGTGTACGTTTTGTTCAACAAAGATGTGTATTTAGCTACTGCTGCCCCACGCAAAAGCATGACGGACT
>CANHJJ010000167.1 GCA_947460565.1 Bacteroidota bacterium | reverse complement strand
TCTTCCAAACTTGGTCCACTTATGTCAATCCACTTATATGAATGCTCCGTTTCAGCTTTTATTACTGTTAACATTTTTGTTAGTTAATTAATTGTTATCAATGAGATAGTAGCATGCTATCCCTTAATTTTGTGGTGTAACAAATAAAGAATTTATTGTATTTATATATGTATAAAATTAAACCCATTTTATCCTTTCTTTTATGTGTATGTGTATTTTACTATACTAAGGCTCAAGTTACTAAAAAAGAGGCAGGAGTATGTTTCAGAGTGGATGATACCCAGCCCATTAATAAACTTAGGACGTTTGATAGCCTATTTAGAAGCAAGGGCCTTAGGTTCACTTTTGGTTGTAATGCCCAAATTGTAGAAAGAATAGGAGGGGAAGAATATTGGAAGCTCTTGAAGGAAATGCAAAGCTATGGTCATGATATTGCTGACCACAGTGCCAATCATTATTCGCATTTCTTTGAAGTTACTAGCATGCAAGATACCCTTATGTATGCTTCAAAGCCAGGGGTTGATCATATCAATAAAGTGTTTTATAATCCCATAGCCAATGGGCCGAGGATTTGTTTAAAATATAATTTGACAAATACTAATGGTCTTGGTGATGAGGGAAAGGTGACCTTAATAGGCAATAAACTTATTACGAAAAATAATGGCGAATTTAGCCCTAATCGTATCTATGGCGTTCAAAATATAACTAAATTTTATTTGCCAAGTCTCGATTTGGTTTTAGGATTTTCAGGCATTTCAAACGTAAATCCTTTTGATCCGGATACAGCTACACTCCTGTCATTTTGGAACGAGGATGTCAACTTTACAACTACAGATACCATTCCCTTTAAAATGCTATCTAATTTCGATATAGAAGTTGACAAGGCAGGTTTTTTATTGATGCAACAACATACGCAATACCTTTTTGCAAAGCATGGTTTGAAAAACCCAACTACCTGGATTCAGCCAGGAGGAGAACAACCTTATTTAAGTGAAAGTTATATTGAAGAAACATTGGGTCACGAGTTTTCTTACCTCAGTGGTGCTAGTTACCCAACTTGTGTAAAGACATTTAACGAATTTGACCCCAATGGTTCAAAGAGCTTTTCGATGCAATGGGGTGATTTTTATGAGGAAACCCAAAGTGTTTCAACTATTCAAAAAACCATAGCCGATAGATTAGCTCGCCATCATGTTAGCATAGGGCTTAATCACTTTTCGCTCTATGGAGGGTTTGCTTGGAATGATTTAATCAATCATATGAACACCCTTCTTGATTGGTGTAAAATGAAAAATATCAAAGTTGAAACCTATGATTATTGGGCCAATGAGTTGTATACTAAAATTACAAATCAGAGCGTGAACATTGCCCCAAGTTTGAATGTTGATTTGGATGAAGATAGTTTGCCTGATGGATTTGGGAACATAAGTAACTTTGATCGAACAACAGGCGTGGCGCAAAGTGCAGGGAAAAGTTTTTCGAGTAAAAGTGGTCAAGCATTTACCATACAAAGACTTGGTGGTGTGGAGAATGGTAGAAATGTGATAAGACTTTCAACCAAAGGTGGAACAGAAAATGACCAGATAAATATTTTCATCAATGTGCAAGACAAAGACATTAATTACTTTTTTGATGTGCCTGCAAACACGGCTGATTTTACAGAGTACAGCAAAGAGTTTTGGATACCTGAAGATGCCTTTTTAATTAGTGTATATTGTAATGTCTATTCACCTTCTGGCCGAACCATATTTGTTTCTGGCTTAGATATTAGAGGTGTTTCAAAACCAAAAATAAAATTTAAGAAATTAATAAAACAGGTAAATGAAGATTACCCTGTGATCGATTTGGATAAATGTGTTTTTGATACTGCATTTGCTGCAACATCAATGAAATGGTATGTCTTAAAAGATGTGATGTCCTTTGCCAAATTAGATACCATCCATCGAAAACTGAGTATAATACCGAAACCATTTTGGTTAGGTACTGATTCAATTGTCGTGTTTGTGATAAATCCTTCAGGCCAAACGGATACTTGTACTTTGTATTTTACATCATCAGGTATAAGTGTTTGTGCAGGGCAATTGGTTGAATTAAAAGTACCCTATGATACTACTTGCAAGTATAAATGGATTGCCACACCTGCAGATATAAGTTTGAAAAATGATACGAGCCCAAGCATAGATGTAAGACCAATTTTAACAGGTGTTTATAAACTTTCAATTACCCAAGTAAATAATGTTACTGAGACATTTACTGTAGGTGTGAATGTAAAGCAAAGTAGAACATTAAACCCTGAATTGGATACCCTGATTTATAATCCCTCGGAGGATAATATTTTTGAAATAAATAAACCTTTTGGGTATACCTTCTCATTGTTAAACCAAGCTAGGTACAAGGTAGAATTAATTAACAGTACTATCAAAACACCAAAGGGGCAGAATAATCTTGGTGATGATTTGGTAAGAATTTATACCAGTAACAATAGCTGCGATGTGGGAATTATTGATCTACATATTATGAGTAAGAGAGGCTCTGTAACTGAATTGGAATTAGATAAAAATCTCAAAGTATACCCTAATCCTGTAAGTGATTATTTAGTAATTGAGACTCTTAATGAAAGTGATTATGATTTGGTTTTAGTGGATTTGAATGGTCAAGTATTAAAAAGAAGTGTTATAAATAAAAAGTCAAATAATATAGATATGTTGGACATACCACAAGGCTTTTATATTTTATATCTTAGCCATCAAATAGGTTCTAAGAGGCATTATTACAAAATATTTAGGAATTGATATAGCGTTTGAGTGTTGTAAATCAGTTGTATATGATATCTCTATTTCTACCTAAATACTATTTTGTGAGTCTGTTGCCTTGTATATTGAGTGATTGAATTTTCATAATTGACGAAAGTCTATGAATTAAAAACCGAGAGGAGTCTCGGTTTTTTATTTAATTTGTGCAGCGAGAGATAAAAAAAATGATTAAAAATTTGCCTATTCAGTAAAGTTAGGTAGTTTAAGTCAATCCATTTTTTATTTTTGCAAGCATATAACTAAAAGTACATGGCAGAAATTATTCGCATGCCCAAGATGAGCGACACGATGACCGAAGGTGTTATCGTTTCGTGGTTGAAACAAGTGGGCGATGATATTAAACCAGGCGATATACTAGCTGAGGTTGAGACAGATAAGGCTACAATGGAGTTGGAAAATTACGTAAAAGGAACGCTTTTACACATTGGTATCCCTGACGGAGGCACAGTGCCTGTTGATGCAATTATTGCCATTGTTGGAGCTAAAGGTGAGGATATTTCTTCTATTTTGGCATCTGCTGATAGCAAGCCTGTTGTAAGTAGTGCAGCACCGGTTGAAACAATAGAAACTATTGTGGCAAGTCCTGAGACAGCCGTAGTTGCTTCTTCAGATATTTCAGATTCAAGAGTGAAAGCATCTCCTTTGGCTAAGAGAATAGCTGAAGATAGAGGAATAAGTTTGTCACAACTTCATGGAAGTGGCGATGGTGGAAGAATTGTAAAGCGTGATGTCGAGGGATTTGTTCCTGTATCTAAACCCCAAGTTACAAGTACCCCAAGCCCAACTCCTGTTGCCTTACCGCAAATTGTAGCCCAAGAAAGTTATGAGGATGTTCAGTTATCTCAAATGCGTAAGGTAATTGCAAGGAGGTTGAGCGAGAGTTTATTTACTGCACCACATTTTTACCTAACCATGTCCATTCGCATGGATAAGGCTATTGAAGCTCGTAAAGCTATAAATGACATGGGTGATGTGAAGATATCTATGAACGATATCATTGTGAAAGCAGTGGCGGCTGCATTGCGCAAAAATCCCAATGTAAATGTTAGTTGGTTAGGTGATAAAATTCGTTACAACCACCATATTAACATTGGTATTGCGGTGGCCATCGAAGATGGTTTAATTGTACCAGTAGTAAAATTTGCTGATAACAAAACAATTTCGCATATCAGTGCTGAAGTAAAGCAATTGGCAGATAAAGCTAAAAACAAAAAATTACAGCCAGCCGAATTTGAAGGTAGCACATTCACCATTTCTAATTTAGGTATGTATGGTATTGATCAATTCACTGCTATTATCAATCCACCTGATGCTTGTATATTGGCTGTAGGTGCTGCTACCGAAACTGTTTTAGTTGAAAATGGGCAAATGGTAGTAGGTAACGTGATGAAGGTTACATTAAGTTGTGACCACAGAGCGGTTGATGGGGCTGTTGGTTCAGCCTTCTTAAAAACGCTAAAAGAATTACTTGAAAATCCAGTTAAAATGCTGGTTTAATCAATACAATAACTAGATTTAAAGTGCTTCAAATTTTGAAGCACTTTTTTTATATATGCCCTAAACTAATATATTATTTAAGTATTCAAATTACGTTGCATTGAGGGATGTAGATTTGTTTGCAAAGGAATTTAAGGTAGGTGTTTTGATGTCCCATATTCGGATAATGAAAGTAAATACTTGTTTGGGTTTTTTAATATAATATTCGCTTGCATACAAACCCATCTCTGTAATTTGATTTATGATTAAATTCTTTATACACCATTAAACCTCTCTGACTTACTTTTCTATATTTCTACATAGTTTGATTTTTACAGATTATAGGTAATTCAAATAAATTTCTTCAGCCGTGATTTGAAAAATTAATTTTAAAAATAAAAGTAATCCTATTATGTCTATTCACATTTACTTTTTCTTGAATCCATAAGGGCAGTGTCTACATCCACTTTTGCAGCAAAAGCCTCTTTGTATGTGGTAGCTTTCTGTAAAAACCATAAATCCTGATTCCATGTAAAAATGAATACCTTCTTTCATTTCATTTCTTTTTGGAATGTGCTTACTATTTTTATGCTTTATGATCTCGTTTGCCATTAATAATTAAAATAAAAATCTCCTGTGATAATACCTGCATTAAATAAACCATTTAACTGTCCTGTATTGGCATTGAATCTATAGCATTTTGATTTTTGCATATAATCCAATACATCGCTTACATATAATTCATTGTATGTATTGTCGAATGAAAGGCCATAGAAATTCTTGCCATTGGCGTTCACAAAAGGGTTTTTAGGTAACATACTATCTGTGACC
>CANHJJ010000166.1 GCA_947460565.1 Bacteroidota bacterium | reverse complement strand
GGTGTTAACTTTCCTTGTTCTTTTATGGTTTCAAGTATGCTTAGCTTTCTTTTTTCGAGTTCGCGAAATTTGCTTGTTGTATTCTTGATGTTTTCAATCTCCACTTCATCAAGACCCATGGTTGCCTCTTTTCGGTATCGCGAAATAAAAGGTACGGTGGCACCCTCATCGATAAGTTTTATGGTAGCTGAAACTTGCTTTAGGCTAATGCCTAGATGATTAGAAATGATTGAATAAAGGCTCTTGTCTTGCATATAACAAGGCAATAATAAAGAAACTTTGTCTAGTGCTAAAGGCTATTTATTCATATTTGGTATAAGTGTATTTATAATCACGAGTTTTCTTTCCTCGCTTGTTTATGGTGTAACTAGCACTTAGTAAATTATCATTGCCATACATAAAATTGGCTGATGAATATCTTTTATTGACGCCAAAAAGATCTTCTCTAACTAATTTTTTATTTTCATAATGGTATTCATACTTGAATTTTAACCCACCTTCCAAATCATAGATTTCGTAAGAGATCAACATACTATCTGGATTGAATTTTTGGATATTCCTGCGTATACCTTTTTTTCCTTCAGTCGTTTCATAAATATAGTAAAATGAGCCATCATCGTTTTTGTTTTTAATTGTACACACTTTGCTTTCTTCTTTATCTAGTTGTACTTTTTCTCCAACAGGGCTACAAGCATATACATATTTATGTTTAAGTTTTCCCTTTTTGAAAATACGCTCTTCTTTTGTTGTTTTGTCATCGTAATAGTCAATTTCAGTTATTGAATTCCATTTTCTATGTTTTGTATAGGTGTTTTCTATTCTTTTAACTAAACCATTTTCGTTCCATTCATATTTACATAAGTGATATGTTTTCCCATCTCTTAATTCTAATTCTTCAGTACATTTATTATTGTTATTATAACTAAACAATTCAGCAGTGCTAGTATCTTTTCCCTTTCTAGTTTGAAAAATTGCTAACAATAAAGTGTCATTTTGATAATTGAAAAATGTTGAAGAGCCTTTGTTTTTCGTGTCTTTTGAATTAATTTCATAAATACGAGATGACGGATTGTATTTATAATTTATTATGAAACTAGGCTTCTCTTTCCTGTAGTAGGTTTGGGTTACTTCCTTTACTCTAGCTTCATTAAATTTCCTATAATTATTAACACTTTCAGGCTTTGAAAAATAGCGCCTACTTTCACTATTTTTATAGGTCGTATATGAATAATTAATCTGTGCTTTAAGACCAAAAGCCATTATGCAAATCAATAGGGTAAGGCAAATATTTCTTTTCATAGTTTTATTAAAAACGAATTAACGAATATACTTTTCTAAATATTGTTTCAAAGTTTCTGACTAGGATGACAATAAATAATCACTTGCAAAATAGAAATCGGAAATAATGGCGCCAATTTTTCATGTTATTGAGTGTAAAACAGTATATAGTGGACATATTGTCTTAAAATTATCCAACGGAACACAACTTGATAGATTAGGGTATCAACAAAAACAAACAATTAAAATTAATAATTATGACCTTAGTAAGATTAAAACCAGGACGCGAATTTTTGAGAGACTCAATGATTCCACAAAACATGATGAGAGCCATAGACGATATGTTTAACGAATCGCTTGGCAAATTTGAACGCTCAGTACATTTTTCACCTCGCACTGATGTGGTTGAAAAAGACGACCGTTTCGAACTTCACATTAACCTTCCAGGAACCAAGAAAGAAGATGTGAAAATTGAAGTAGATGCTGATGTATTAACCATCAGTGGTGAACGTAAGTTTGTGAAAGAAGCTGAAGACAAATACCACACAGTAGAAAGTTTCTATGGTAGTTTCAGTCGCAGTTTTACCATGCCTGAAAATGCAGACAAAGAAAAAATTGAAGCTTCGATGAATGATGGTATCTTAAAAGTAGATATTTTTAAGAGCGAAGTAAAACAAACTAAAACTTCTGTCGTTATTAAGTAAGAGTGTAGTTTTCATAGTGTCAGTCAAAGCCGGATATCCCAGTGATTCCGGCTTTGCTGTTTAATGGGTATATTATTCATAAGTCTTAGCGATTTTTAAAACTATAATTTTCGAGAATTAAATAAATACTTGAAATGTTCAAAATTTTCATTTTTCTTGATAAAAACGAAACAAAAATCAAGACTGACCTAAAACCTTTGAAAATGTAATTTGCTTTTTTCTTGCAGCGCATACTAAGTGCTCATGAGGAAATAAAGAGTCGCAAGAAATTAGTGAGGCATGAGCCAAGTATGCTTACTATCAACCACCATCCACAAAAAAATCAAAAACATTTTCCGGCAGATTTTATGAATGTCGATGGCATCTGCAAAAAGTAATGGAAGAATCGTTTTCCGAGAGCGAAGCCGATTTTCGCAGTGCTGTGCAAAAAGATTTCAGCAAGGGTTTGTGCAGCCTTATAGGTTTTGCCATGTGTAATTGGTTAAGTATAGAGGCAAAACATATGCAGCGGCAAGGGGAAATCTTTTTGAGGTTGGGAATGGCGCAGGTAAGCACCTTGAAAATCGAAACTCTTTTGGTTGTACCTTTTGGAGTTTCAAAAGGTACAAAGGTTAAAATTATTCAATAATTTACTAAATAAAATCAACAAAACACTTTTATTGCAATGCTTCAAGTGCCTTATTTACCGCAGCCTCCATTTCATTCTCAATATTTGCGTAATCAGATTTAACAAAGCTTAATCCTGTAATTTTTTCGTAAAGCTCAACGTATCTATTAGTGATTGATTCAATAAATTCTTCAGGAAATACAGGTGCTGATTGGCCTTCTAATCCTTGGAAATTATTTTCAATCAACCACTGTCTTACAAATTCTTTAGACAATTGTCTTTGCTGCTGGTCTTTTGCTTGTATTTCTGCATAGGTATCTGCATAGAAATACCTAGATGAATCAGGGGTGTGGATTTCATCCATCAACATAATGACATTGTCTTTCTTGCCAAATTCATACTTGGTGTCAACCAGAATTAAGCCTTGTTTTTGCGCATACTCAGTTCCAAAAGCAAACAGTTTACGGGTATAATCTTCCATGGCTAAATAGTCATCTTCATGAACAAGGTTTTGGCTCAGAATTTCCTCTCTAGAAACATCTTCATCATGACCTTCACTTGCTTTAATCGTAGGTGTAATGATAGGTTCAGGAAATTTATCATTTTCCTTCATGCCATCAGGCATAGGCACACCACAAATAATTCTATTGCCGCTTTTATATTCACGCCAAGCATGACCGCTCAAATAACCACGGATAACCATTTCAATGGCAACAGGCTCGCACATGTGACCAATGGATACATTAGGGTGAGGGCTATTAATAAGCCAATTCGGAACAATGTGTTTACTTAGGTTTAGAAAGTGCAAAGCAGTCTGATTAAGCACTTGTCCTTTATATGGAATGGGTTTTGGCATCACCACATCAAAGGCCGAAATTCTATCAGAGGCCACCATCACCAAAAGCTTATTATCAATATTATATACATCGCGCACTTTGCCACGATAGAATTTTTTTTGCTTTTGAAAGAAGTAATTGGTTGATATTAAAGCGTTCATAATTTCCTAAATTGATGGGCAATACTAACTAAATTGATAGAAAGACATTGAACAAAGTATCTACAAAGCCAATAAAAATGCTATGGTGTCGATTCTGTCTGCATAATCATTCCACTCAGGTCTTTGGGCTTTACCTAATGGTACCGAATGATTCAAATTAAACTTACTTACCACACACTGAATCTCTTTCTCTTGTTCGTCTAATCTAGCTTTCAATATATCAATATCATCATAATATTCAAAATACAAAGAAGCCAACGGAGAGTGAAGACCCTCATCTTCCTTCAACAAAATAAAGTTATTGTCATAAAACTTATCTTGATTCATTAACCAAATGGCTTTGTGATAATTATAATTGTTTACATATTTATTATGGTTGATGAAATCAGCATAACCCATAAAGTTTTCAAACAAGATATCTAAAGCCATGCCATTAGGTAAATAAAGCTTCGACACGTTTCTGCAGCCTAAACCAAAGTGCATGAAAATATCATCAGCCAATAATTTTATGTCATCAGGCTTCTCATCACCCGTTAAAACAGCCACACTCGTTCTGTTTTGCCTAAGTATTTGAGGGTAGTTTCTAAAGTAATACTCAAAATAACGGTTGCTATTATTGCTTCCAGTAGCTATCACAGCATCAAAGTGCATTTTATTGATTTGGTCGTCCGCAACTTTAATTCTTTCTTCAAACTCAGGGTTAAATTTTATTAGCTCTTGGATAATCCACATGGGCAAAACTTTATCGTCACTACTAAGCTTTACCAAAGCGTTATGGCCACTTATTAGCACACAAAATAAATCATGCATACCTACCAATGGAATATTGCCAGCCATGATTATTGCAATCGTTTTTGGCTTTGATTGGTTAGGAATACCATATGGTATAAGCCATTCATCTAGCTTTTCTTTAGTAAGTAAAATGCTCCATGCTTCAAAAATTTTACGTTGGCTTTCTTCTGTAAACCAATTGTTGTATAAATAGGCATCTACAATTTTGCTACTGCTTTTTTCATAAGCCTGTTTAAAAATGAGACCTGTGTGCAGTAATCCCTCTATTGTTTGTTGATAAGTCATGTAATTTAGAATAATTCTATTTTTTGCTTTGAGCGAACAAAGCTAAACTTGCAACTGTTAATAAACCAAAAGAAATTTAATAATTATGGCAATAATGATAACTGACGAGTGCATCAATTGTGGTGCATGCGAACCTGAATGTCCTAACAATGCAATTTATGAAGCAGGTGCAGAGTGGGCATGGGCAGATGGAAACAACTTAAGCGGTACTATCTCTCTTAATGGCGAAACCATTGAGGTAAGCAAGCGTTTTGCTCCTGTGTCTGATGATACTTATTTCATCGTTACAAACAAATGTACTGAATGTGTGGGATTTCATGAGGAGCCTCAATGTGCGGCAGTTTGCCCAGTTGATTGCTGTGTTCCTGACCCTGATCACGAAGAAAGTAAAGATCTTTTGTTAGAGAAAAAACAAAGAATGCACATATAATTGCATCAAAGAAAAATACTTAAACCCCTGCTGGTCATCCAATAGGGGTTTTTTATTGCTCATTT
>CANHJJ010000165.1 GCA_947460565.1 Bacteroidota bacterium | reverse complement strand
GTTAATCCTTGGCTTTTATGAATGGTAATGGCCCAAGCCAATCTGATTGGGTATTGGGTAAAACTACCTAATTCCTCTTCCTCAACTTTATTGGTGTCTTTATTGAAATTGTATCTAATATTGCTCCATTTCTCTTTGGATATAGTAAGCTCATCGTGGCTTTCGGACAATGAAACAACAATCTCGTTTGGACTTAAACTTTTAACAGTGGCTAACTTTCCATTAAAGTATTTTCTTTCTCCACTAATATCGTTTTTAATAAACATGATTTGAGCGCCAATCTTCAAATCTAGGTTCATCTCTGTGGGCAGTGCCTTGTCTGAAAATTCACCTTTTATTTCACCTGGAAAGCTAATTAATTCTCCATCCAACTTAGCCAATTCTTGCCCATTTATTTGGTCTGCCGCACGGTTATGAGTGGTTAATGTAATCACATTGTCCGAAAGGTCCATGGCATCTCGATTATACCTTTCGTTTAGTATCTCAAAATCGTAATCATCCAAATTGTTGTTACGTATATTGTTAAGCAATTGAATGAATTGTTTTTCATTCTGCCTATACATTTTCTTCAGTTCAATAAACAGGGGAGGGTTGTTTTCAATTACCTTGGCACTAAAGAAAAAAGGACTACTATAATCGTTTTTCATCAAAGCCCATTCTTCATCACCCACTACAGGAGGCAACTGAAACAAATCTCCTATAAACAAAACCTGCACTCCCCCAAATGCATCTCTGCTGTTGCGCCTAAAATACCTAAGCAAATCATCTATGGCATCAAGCATATCAGCCCTTAGCATACTCACTTCATCTATAATGAGTAGTTCTAATTCATTTAGTAATTCAATCTTTTCACGGTTAAATCTTACACCCTTTATCAAGGCATGTTTGTCGGCCGTTTTGATATCACCAAACATATTGGTTTGGCCAGGTACATAGGGAATAAAGGGTAGATGAAAAAAAGAATGCATGGTCACACCACCCGCATTGATGGCTGCTACCCCTGTTGGCGCAACAACGGCTGTATGCTTTTGGGTTTGAGACTTTATATATTTTAAAAAAGTGGTTTTTCCTGTACCTGCCTTTCCTGTCAAAAAAAGGTTTTGGGACGTGTAATTCACCACATCTGAAGCCAGTTTAAACCACTCGTTTTCTACATCCATGTTCATCTTTTCAATATTAATGTATTTTCAGGAAATTGCTAAAGGCATTTAGGCAATTCTTTATTGTTCAGTAGTGGTTTGATTGATTTGTAGTGGTAGGATTGTCAGTTCGAGCGGAGTCGAGAACTGGCTTGGGGTGAGTTTATCTGTTTTTCGGCACCGCTAATTAAAAGCATTGGCTTATCCTATGAGTTATTGAAAATTTTCGCATAGTCTATAAGTTAACTTGAAAAGAAAATAATATAGTAAATTATTATTTTAAGTTATGACTTTCTTCTCATTGGAAACTGTTCTGATTTCAGTTCGCCTCCTTTGTTACCAGATATCTCGGCTATAAGAGAATCATTGGAAACATGATGATAACTTATTCTTTGAGGGTAGTCATGCTCGGCATTTTCAAAAATCAAGTCTTTTTCATTCATGGTTATCAACCTAAAACTAATTCCCAATCCATTGTTTTGATCTTTAACGACTGGAATGAACAATAACTCTCCATTCCTTTGCACCAAACTAATGGATTCAGAAAATGAGGTGTCAGTTCCTGTTACAAAATAACTTTGACCCTTAAATGTTGAATCGTTCATCTTTTCCCATGACTCGGTAAGTGTTCCCTCTTTTGATTGGTTCTCCCAAGTTCCCTCAAGCCAATCAAAACCTTTTGTTCGACTATAATTGTTTGCAGGTAATGATTTGCTTGAATCATTGCATGCAATTAAAGCCCATAATGAAATGCTTATTGTGCTTATATTTTTTATCAATTTGTTCATAGTATTTATGTATTAGCTGTTATTTGTTATGAATCGGATTGTAATCCTTTTTGAATAATTTCTTTTAGCACATCCAAATCAACTTCACTTAATTTGTTTATATATAAACAGCCTTTGCCTGTTTTGTATTTACCCAAACGTTTTAATAAGTCCTGATTGCTTGAAACTGCATCATTAATATATAAGGCGATATTTTGCTTACGAGGAGAAAAGCCCATCACAAACCAATCTAATTTGCGACCGCTTTCATAAACTAGTAATCTGTCCCCAAAACCAATAATGGCAGGTCCCCACATTTTGGCTTTGGCTTTGGTAGCCTTTTCCATTAAATCTTTAATGGCAACTAAATCTTTTCGTTTTTGTTCCTCAGCAATGCTATTAATAAAATCGTTTACGCTAGCTTCGTTTTGTTTGGTTTTTAATTCTGCCATGCTAGTTAAATTAATTTGTATGGTTCATTTCTTTAATTAGGTTTTTGATGATTAAAATTTGACCCAGATGATAATGACTATTTTCTACAATGCCTCTTATGTTTCCTTTCCCAAATAAATTAATTGTCAAAATTAATCATTTGCCAGTCTAAAGGAGCTGAGTCGAGAAATGGCTTAAAGGAAAGAGTCTGTCTATGTCTCGACTCCGCTCGACATGACAGACTCCGCTCGACATGACAGTATTCGCTCGACAGGACGACTCCTTTTTATATGAAATATCTTTAAGGTTAAATTAGGATTTATTTAGGCTCCCAAAGTTCTATTTTATTGCCATCTGCATCCATAATATGAACGAACTTTCCGAATTCTGAATCTTGAATAGTATCAACTATGGTCGCACCATTATCAGTTAGTTTTTTTACTAGCCCTTCTATGTTTTGTACACGGTAGTTTATCATAAATTCCTTTTTAGAGGGAGCAAAGTATTCACTGCCAGTTTTAAAAGGACTCCATTGTAATCGGGTAATTTCCTCTGCATTATGCATGTCACGAGATTCAAAGGTTGAACCATAATCATTTACATCCATTCCTAAATTGTTTTTATACCATTCTCTCGTTTCTTTAGGATTGCTTGAAAAAAAGAAAATACCACCTATGCCTGTAACCTTAGGAGTGCTGTCGTTTTGATTATTTGTTTCCATTTTGTTGTGAGTGTTTTCTGTATTGTTTGTTTTGTTATTGATGGAATTACAGCACGCTAAAACTGCCGCAAACGCAATGATGAATAGTTTTTTCATTAACGAATGTAAGAATTAGTAATGAATATCAAAATTGTAAATAGAATTAAGAAAATGAAAAGATTGAAAATGTAGCATAATTAATAAACACGCTAAATTGGAAATATCAGTGAAATGCTAAATAAAATTAACAATTCATCACCTCAAAACATTCCATCAAATTATCTTAAATTGCCAAAGCGTTTTAATATGGCCAAAAGAAGTTTTCTATTTCTGTTTTCCTTGTGTGTGCTTTCAAGTGCGTGGGCGCAGCCCTTTGGATTTGAATGGATACAAGCGGGTCAGCCTTACTATAAATTTAAAATAGCCAAACAAGGTATTTATAGAATAGATGCGGCCACCCTAGCTGCAGCAGGCATAGATGTGGAAGGCACTCACCCCAAGCGATTTCAATTGTATAGAGATGGACAAGAGCAAGCGATATTTATTTATGGTGACAAGGATGGTCGGTTTGACCCAAGCGATTATATTGAATTTTATGCAGACAAAAATGATGGGAAACTAGATACTGAATTGTATAGAAGCCCATCAGACCAAGTGCATACTTTGTATAGTTTATACACAGATACGGCCTATTATTTCTTGACTATCCTTCCTGCAAGTAGTCCAAAAATGGGAGCAAGATTGGGTGAGTTAAATGATACAAACTACGCATCCTATGCACCTGAACCTTATTTTACCTTTAACCAAAACGTAGTACTCAAGGATTTTTATTACCGTGGTGGTTTCATACCCTCATACCCTGATCCCTATTATTTAAGCCCTTATTTGGATGGTGAAGGTTGGGTGGGTTCCTTGATAAATGCGGGAGAGAGCAGAGAGTTTACTTTCAATACACCGTTTGCAGCAGCCTCAGGATTTAGTCCAAGTTACGAAACAAAGGTGTTTGGAAATAGCAATGCCAACCTGAATGCCAATATGGTAAACCACCATTTGCGAATCAGCGTGGCTGCTGATGCTGGAAATTATACTACTATAAAAGATTCGAGTTTTGTGGGATATGGCGTAAATACATTTAGTAATAAATTGTCTAACTCAAACATAGGCAATAGCAGCACCCGCTTTCGATTTGATGTGGTAAATGATTTGGGTGTGGCAAGTGATATACAAGCGGTATCCTTTGTAAACTTAAAATATGCAAGGTTGTTTAATTTAGGCAATCAATCTATTTTAAGGTTTAAACACAATGCCCTTCAAGTAGGATTGAGGTCTTATTTTAAATTTGATTCATATCCTGTTGGGCTTCAAAATCCCATTCTATATGATTTAAGTTTAGGTCAAAGAATAACAGTCACATGTAAGAATAGCAATGAAATTCATGCCTTATTAAACAATGATGGAAAGCCTCACGAAATATTTCTTTGCGACTCTATAGATGTTACGGCAGTTGAGGCTTTGCAACCAGTCAATTTTGTTTCAATTGATCCAAATAACAACTATGAATTTTTGATTGTGTCGAATGAGAAATTGAATACTGCGGCCACTCGATACAAACAATATAGGTCGAGCAAATACAATACTTTGTTGGTAAATAGTAATCAATTATATGATTTGTATTTTTATGGATATCCTCACCCACTGGCTGTAAGAAGGTTTTCAAATCATCTTTTAACTAAGCAACTTATCAAACCTTCATTTCTATTATTATTGGGTAGAGGTTACCAAAACAGCTTATCTAGATTACCTAGCACCAATGAATATTTTGCAAACAACCTTGTCCCATCCATAGGAGAGCCTGCTAGTGATAATATGTTTACTGCAGGCCTTGCTGGAAGTACCAAAGAACCTGCCATTGCCACTGGTCGTATATCCGCTTCAAGCAATGAGGAAGTAGATAATTATTTGGATAAATTAATATATTATGAAACCTCGTCAGATAGTATTCAAGCTTGGCGCAAGCAGGTTTTACATTTGAGTGGAGGAAGCGATGCAGGTCAACAAGCCATCTTTAAATCTCAATTAGCGACAAAAGGCAATATCATTAGTGGTAAGTATTTTGGTGCAAATGTGAGTTCATAT
>CANHJJ010000164.1 GCA_947460565.1 Bacteroidota bacterium | reverse complement strand
TAAAATTAAATATTATTTTTTTCCTTTTATTAACTTCTTAATTCCGTAGCTAGCACTAGCCACGGCTAAAATAATAACTCCACCATCTAATGGAACATCATTTGGCTCATCAGTAAATCCGCCTGAACCAGGCTGTGCATTAACAATGTTAGCAAAAACTAACAGGATTGTTAATATAAATAAAAACTTTATTGCGTTTTTCATATTCTAAACTTTCGTTCAAAGTAAACAAATTGGAAAATATTAATCAACCAATCCTTATTAAGAAATTGTAATTTTTACTAAATTGAATGTAAATATCTGATATACAGATGTAAAATTTAATATTTTAGTTGCTATCCTTTTTTTAAGCCCTTTTCGATCGTTCCCATGAAACCGATTGTTTTCCCTTTAAAAACCTTGCTAAACCGAGGTACATGCATAAATTCATGATAAAAAAATAGTAAGGCACAAATAAAAGTTTTATCTTAATTTTTTTGTTTTCAAAGTACCAACCCATCATGGCTGCAGCATAAAATAGTACTTGCGCAAATAACAAGAGATTATATACCATTGATTCATTATACAATAAGATATTCAGTATAATTAGCATGAGCAATGAAAATGGTGCCAGTGTCCATCTTGAAACCCTATGAGAAATAAATAAAAAACTTAATTTTAGGTTATGAAAGGGGTTGAAAGCGCTACCTAACCTTGTCATGCTTTGCCAAGCTCCTGCCGCAATTCTTATTTTTCTTTTTAGTTCCTCACCCACATTGGCAGAGGCTGTTTCAGCTGCGAAGGCATTCTTTTCATATATTACTCTGTAACCTTGCAAGGCTATTTGCATAGATTGGGTTAAATCATCTAGCAAGGTATCTTTTGGCAATTCAGAATACAATTCGGTTCTATATGACATGAGTTCACCTGCTGCGCCCACAATGCTATAAAAGTCAGAATCGAGTTGTTTTAAATATGACTCGTACTTCCAATAAATTCCTTCACCAGCAGTGCTTGCACTTTCTTTATCTGTTTGAATGATTCTTTTTTCACCAGTTACCGCCCCTACATTCGGATTTTTATAATGTTTAACTAATTCTCTTATCGATTCTTTATTTAGATGGGTGTTGGCATCACAAAATATTACTATAGGTGTTTTGACGAATGTCATCGCTCTATTCATTGCGGCTGCTTTTCCATTCCGTGGTGCTTCATGAAGTGCGATTATTTCATTGTATTTTTTTATGCGTTTTGGGGTGTCATCTGTTGAACCATCGCTTATAAAAATAAATTCAATTTTGTTTTTTGGATAATCTAATTCGAGGCTATTAATGATTTTATCTTCAATATAATCAGCTTCATTAAAGCAGGGAACAACCAAAGTGACTGCTGGTAAAAAATCACTATCGAACTCAGTTTTTTTGGATAGGAGTTTTTTTATTTTTACGAGAATGAACAATATAATACCATAACCCACATAGCTGTAAATTACAATGCCAAGGCATATCCAATATAGAGAGGTCATCATTATTTATTAGGCTTGGTCCAGCTTGTGTAAAAGCCACTGGTCAAAAATTTAGGTATATAGTCTGCTACATTGCAATCAAGTTTTTGAAGGAAATATATTCTTCGTGTTAAGAACGAATAGGGAAATATCCTTTCCAAAAAGTCAGCATTGTCAAATTGAGTTAAATTAAAACCTTTATCTAACATGAGCTTTTGAATAGCACTAAACGAGAAAAATTGTATGTGTGTTAAGTCTGGATTTGAGCTTTGACGGGTGGTATTAGTATATCCCATTACTTTTTTCAATAATAAAATTGGTCCATCAAATTTGTTTTTATTTAGCCATTGCATTGGTTTAGTAATTAATAATTCACGCGGTCCCCAACCGTTTGGAACTGTTGCCACCAAAACACCCCCTGGTTTTAATATTCTGAATATTGAACCTACTAGTTCAGAAGGTAATTCAAGATGCTCTAATACTTCACTGCAAACCACAGCATCAAACTCGTCATTCAAGGCAAATGAATTGGCATCAATTATTTTGAATTCAATATTTCTAAAGGTATTTTTTTCGTTTGCTTTTTGTATCGATGTTGCATCAATATCAACGCCCACTACATTAAATCCAATTGATCCTAGTGCCATACTTATATTACCATTACCACAGCCAATATCTAACACTTTAGCATTTGGTAAACCAAGTTTTTGTATTGAATCCACAATAAAATCTAATCTTTTAAGATCTTCGGCATCTTTGTATGTTGTTTGGGAGTAGTATGATTTGTTCATCAAAAATATAGGTTTAATCAGCGATAAAAATAAGATATACTCCCATTAAATAAAATAGTATATCAACATAGATTATTATATATGTCTAAAGTTTGCTTCGCATTATTTGTCCAAGAGAATAAATTTGCTCTATCTAAGCCTTTTAAAGCCATTTTATTTTTATATTCCTTGTTTTCCTGAAATATTTCAATGGCGGCTGCTATAGATTCAGGATCGAATGGGTTGCAATACTCCGCACTCTCCTGCGCAATTTCAGGCATGGAAGAAGTATTTGCAGTTACAACCGCTACACCACAAGCCATGGCTTCAAGGATGGGTATTCCAAAACTTTCTCGCAGAGATGGATATAAAAACATATCAGCTTGCGAATAGATGGCAGGTAAATCTTGATTAGGTACATAGCCACAAAATTCTAAATCTTCCATTAATCCACTGTCACCTATATTATTTAATTGTTGTTGAAGGAAATTTCTATCTATATCAAGCATCAATAATTTAGTGTGTAGTTTACCTTTCTTTTTCAATATAGATAATGCTTTTAAAACACCTGTTACATTCTTTTTTGGATCCGTGTTTCCTAGGTAAAAGATGAACTTATCTGGCAATGAATATTTACTTTTTATCTGCCTTAAAACATCTTTATCCTCAACCCTTTTAAAGTGATTGCCTACTCCATTGTAAATAGTTTTAACTTTTTCATCTCTATAGTCAAAATATCTATTTATGGTTTTCTTTTCAAAGTCTGAAACAGTTATGATTTGGGAGGCTTTTTTTACCACCTTTGGTACATTCCATCTGCGGTAAAAGTTTCCCATGATTTGATAGGGAGTGCCTTTTGTGAAATTAATATTTTCTAAATAAATAATGTCATGTAATGTAAGTACGAGTTTACATTTAAGGCTTATAGGGGCTGTATTACTTGTGCAATGAAGTATGTCGATATTATCTTTTTTTGCTTGCTCTGGGAGTAATATTTGTTCCCAATAAGGATATGGTGATGATTGTATTTTCACAACATGAAAATTCTCTGAAGGCTCTAATATTTGGTTATCTTCATCCTCTTTTACATAAATGAAATATTCGTTTTTTTTGTCGATTGTTTGAAGGTTTCGAATAAGTTCCAAAGCAACCATATCCATTCCATGTTTTTTCTTTCGAAAAATTCTTTGGGCCTCAATTCCTATTTTTGCCATGATTAATTGGAATTATCAACATTTTTATCGGTTTCACTTATGTATTGATGTTTGGTATGAATAAAGTTTTTATTAGCATTTTTCGACCTAAATAATGCTATCACCATTAAGTAGAATGCCTGTGGTACTCTAAATGCAGCTTGTAATGTTTTGGTATTAAAATACTGTGGTGGTGTAGAAATTATGTAACTCATTGTACATAAAAGGAAACAAACCATGAAAAAATTTCCAAACATAAAGACATCAAAGAAAATCGTTATGGAAAATATGGTAACTAGTCCATATAATAAGATTCTAGGTAACAATATTTTTTGTAATGCTTTATCAAAGTAGTCAAAGTTTTTATTGAAAAGTAAGTGGTAAATACCTTCGAAAATAAACAAATTAAAGTCGAAAAATTGTGAGGCAATCCATCTTCTTCTTTGCTTAGCAAAAACAGCTGAACTATCTACTTTCTCATCATATACAATAGCATCTGTTTCGTAAAGAATTTTAATTTTGTTTCTTAAAAACACTGCTTCAATTTCTTTGTCTTCAACTGCTGAGTCGATAAGTCTCATCGAATCCTTGAAGAAATGAAAGTTTACTGCCTTTCCCGATCCCGATAAGGCTGCTGAAACACCTAGTGCTATATGCCCTTTTCTGAAAATTTGATTATTTATTTCTTCACTGATTCCGTCAAGAATAGCAAAAGATGTATTTAGGTTTTTAGCCATTCTGTGAC
Source organism: Bacteroidota bacterium (assembly GCA_947460565.1). Taxonomy (GTDB): domain Bacteria; phylum Bacteroidota; class Bacteroidia; order UKL13-3; family UKL13-3; genus RGVD01. The sequence continues at coordinate 1,019 of CANHJJ010000164.1, read as the reverse complement.
CTTGCACCACTATTTCATCATTCTGCAATCTTAAATTCATTCTTTCAAGAAATTTTTCATGCATGATGTTATCTACATCAATGATTACGGTATAATCATATTCATAGTCTGGTGTAATTGCTAAAACTGTATTTATTGATTTCGCTTTTGAGCTTTCTTCAAACTTTACTGGTATTACACTTATTGGATGTTTTATTAATTCGTTTATTGTTTCTTTTTTTAGGCCATCCGCAATTACAAGTATATGATATTTGTTGCTAGGATAGCTCTGTTTAAGATTCTGCTTAACTGTATTTATGATTATTTCATCACTTTGATAAGCTGGAACGAGAACTAAAAATTTATTCCATTTTTTAAGAAGCAATTTCGAAAAATCAGTGTGTTTATAGAAATAGGCCGAAAATGCATAAATGGTAATATATAAAACATTAAAAGCCATGTACAACATGACTAACAATTCAATAATATGGAATCCAACCTTCAGCACTCGGCAATAATATCTTTATTTTTTTCTTTTACTATTAATTAAGTGTTAATTAAAACACCCCATTTATTTATTACTCAAGATTCTTTATAGAAAGTTTCTGTCAAGTTAATAATTCATTTGCTGAAACAGCATTTTTTTCTTTATCCATTAATGGTGCAATACTCAAGAATACCATGCTTAAATACATCAAAGCACCAAGTGGCGCTTGACCAAACACAGGATTACCAAAACTTGCAACCACAACCCCTACAAATCCTCCATATATAGCCATTAGCTTTTGTTTTAAATCAGGATTTTTTGTTTTATATGTATTGTAAAACCCCATCACGATTACATATGATATGGCCAAAAAGTGTAAGGCCAATCCTATTACACCATTTTCTACCCAAATGTTTACAAACCAACTATCTACTGGTATTTTTGAAAGAAAACTTCCAGGGTAATATTTATTTGCCCAATAATATGAACTTCCAATTCCACTACCAAAAGGTCTACTTTCTAAGTATTGTCTTAATGTTTTTTGGTTACTCAG
>CANHJJ010000163.1 GCA_947460565.1 Bacteroidota bacterium | reverse complement strand
CCTAACTTTACACTTGGGTTTTTAACCCAATTTTGGTTAATGGTCTTATCACTTTCTCCTAAATCCGCAAAACCTATCACATCTCTTGATTGTTCAAAAACACCTGAACGATTAGTTACCCATACTTCAATCCTTGTAATGATTACCTGCGAATTAATGATAGGTAAATTGGCCAAAGCACGTTCGTAATTATCCCTAAAATATTGAGATAAAAAGTAGTGACGATTCATGTCGTAATCATGCGCTTGGATATCAAATTTGGTCGTTTGTGCACCACCTGCAATCTCTGTTTCAGTTGTCTTTCCACGTTGTTGACTGAACACAGTTGTAAAAGTCATTTTACCAAACTGCATGGTAGATTTTACTCCAAATAAACTTTGACTTCCTTGGATTAAAGAGGAGTTGAGCGGCAAACTCACATTTCCTAACTCTATTTTCTTGATGATATCGTCTTCCTTACCAGCGTAGTCGAGCTTCATTTGATTTTCAAACTCAAAGGTGGCTTCTGTGTCGTAGTTCATGTTCACCTTGAGCTTATCGCCCACCGAACCTGCCACATTCAATTGTATTTTTTGTCTGAAATCAAATTGTCCCGTACTTTGCATCCTTGGCGAAAGAGCTGGATTTTTCACATCATTAAAATTTCCTTGAAAAATCAACTCCGCAGTACCTCTTGGCCTAATATCAATCACACCACTTCCAAATATTTTATCAAAAATTTTGTTATTAGCTACTATTGGAGGAATAAGCGAATTGCCCTTTACAAAATTATTAGCTTGTGCCCTTTGTTTAAAATAATCTTTTGTAAGACGTTTATTATCTTTTTGTAATTGATTCTTGATTGGCGTGGAACCCGGCATTCTGTAATCTAGTTTGCCGACCTTTGATGAATAATTGTACTCGTTATTATTTGGATCTAATTGGTATTTATTTTTGATATTAGCAGGATCAGCCAAATCAAAAGGATTTTTGGGAGGGTTGGTTTCATATGGCTTTCTATCTTTTATTGGATAAGGAAGCTTAATATTTGGAGTTGTATATTGTTTACCACTATCGGGTGGCAATACAATAAAATCCCTATGCCTCCCCACAATATGTCGAGAAGTAGCCTTCCACCCAAATGCTATTATCAGGGCAAAAGAGAAGAAATATTTTATATGTTTTAATTTATTACTACGAAACAATGTAGAAGTTTACCATCTATAAAATTTTTAAAGCATTTTTAACCAATTGTTCTACTGTATAATCCGGGTTTTGCTGTTTAAGTTTCAAAATAGCCTTCTCGGCATCGTTTTTTCCAAAACCTAGGGCCAACATGGCTGATAAGGCTTCCTCAACCGCTGCTGATCTAGTAACAAAACCTAGACCAGTAGCATCTGTAGCAAAATTTTTCAATTTGTCTTGTAAATCAATCACCAAGCGTTGGGCAGTCTTAGGTCCTATCCCTTTAACGGATTTTAATAACGACCAATTACCTGCACTTATTGCGTTGATCACGTCACTAGGTTTCATCGAACTAAGAATAACCCTTGCTGTGTTTGTTCCAACCCCACTTACTGATATTAAATGAAGGAACAATTGTCGCTCATCTTCATCTGCAAAACCATATAAAGTATGGCTATCTTCCTTGATTGCCAAGTGGGCAAGCAGTTTACATTTTTCACCAACACCTATTTTATCGTAGGTATTTAACGATATTTGTAAGGCATAGCCTACACCTCCACAATCTATCACTACGTATGCGGGTGATTTATATGTTAACTTACCTTCTATGTGTGCTATCACTTATTAATTTATTTTAATAGGTTGGGGCGTGCAAAATAAGGAAAGTTTTTATTTTTGAATGATGTTAAAGTTAAGTGTGAAATATTTTTTTAAAAGTCGGCAAATCGGTTCAATTCTATTGATTATCTTGATTTTAGCTAACAAAATACCCCTTTCGGCTCAATACAAAGAGACCAAACACAGGGTTAATGTACTATACAAGAACGGAGAACCGAAGGAAAAGGGGCAAACCCGCAACAAGAAAAAAAATGGTATTTGGAACTATTACACTGAAACGGGTCGTCATGACCATAAGGAAAAATGGAAGGATGGAAAAATGAGATGGGCTATATATTATACCCCAAAACACCGCAAAGCTAAAACCATTAACTCAAAAGGTGATACTACTTATTTTAAAGATTGTGGATGTGCACCCTAATAAAGTAGTGACTTTAAGAAACAAGTAAATGGTGCCACAAAACAAAAATAATATTAAAACACAGATAGTTCCTTCACTGTGCTATGCTCCGTTCAGGATGAACGTAGGGGTCACTAAAATTGGACCACATCGCCATGTTGTGGTATGCTGATGTCCTTAAAGCCTGCTTCCAAAAGTTTTTCTTTGTAATGCACTTGCGTTTCGTATTCGCCATGGACCAAAAACAATTGTTGAACTTGCTCTTTATCTTGACAACTCAGGTACTGTATCATCTCTTTGTAGTCGCCATGAGCACTATACGAATCCATGATAACTACATCAGCATTCACATGGTGTTCTTCGCCAAAAATCTTCAATATTTTTGCACCACTTCGTATTTTTCCACCGATGGAATTAGGTTCAGCATAGCCCACCATTAGTATAGTGTTTTTTGGGTTATCAATATTATTAGCCACATGGTGTTTTATCCTTCCTGCTTCTATCATACCCGAAGCAGAAATGATGATACATGGTTCATGAATGTCATTCAAACTCTTTGATTCGTCTACATCTTGCACATACACTAAATTGCCAAAACCAAAAGGGTTGTCATCACTTTTCATGTAATTCAAAATATCTTCATTAAAGCACTCATCGTGCTCGCGCATAATGTTGGTAGCATTAACAGACAGCGGACTATCAACAAAAACCTTGATATGGGGCAACATTTTTTTATATTCCATTTGGTCTAAGGCATACACTATCTCTTGTGTTCTACCTAAACTAAAAGCAGGTATAATTAGCTTTCCCTTTTTTTCTACACAGGTATCATATACCACATTAAACAATTGCTGTTCGCTTAGTGTATTATCGCTATGCAGTCTATCTCCATAAGTAGATTCAGCTATAATAATATCAGCTTGTGGAAAGGGTTGAGGGTCTCTTAAAATAGAGCCATTGTATCTTCCGGTATCACCTGTAAAACATAGTCTTTTAGTCAAACCCTTTTCTTCAAATGTGAGGTTAACAGCAGCACTTCCCAATATATGTCCAGCATCGGTAAATAGAAGTTGAACACCATCGCAAACTTGGTAAGAAGTATTGTATTTCACACTCTTAAACTGATGCAAACAATTCTCTACATCCTTTACGGTATAGAGGGGTTGAAGCGGTGCTTCTCCTCTTTTTATTCTGCGTTTGTTTACAAATCGCAAATCATTTTCTTGGATATGGGCACTATCGGCCAACATGATACTGCAAAGGTCTTTGGTGGCAGGAGTGCAAATAATCGGGCCATTAAATCCCATTTTTACCAAAGCCGGTATATTGCCTGAATGATCTATGTGAGCGTGTGAAAGTATAACAAAATCAAGGGATGAAGGCTCAAAATCAAACTCACGATTTAGTCCTTCCGACTCTGCACCTTTGCCTTGAAAAAAACCACAATCGAGTAAAATTTTCTTTCCATCATAGGTTGTTATTAAATGTTTACTACCTGTAACTGTTCTAGCGGCACCAATAAATTGAATCTGCATATATCCTTGAAACTTTAGTCAAATATAGAAGTAATCTGAATTTACGCAAATCATAAAAGACTAGATTTCTTTTAAGTTTAATCAAGAATTGTATTTTTACCCATTCAATGAAAAGGGCAGAAAATAATATCATCATGAGGCTAACAGCCTTGTGGGCTCTGAGTGAAAGCGGACTAGGTGGGGCAATGCATGCCCTCAAAATGCCTTTTACGGGTTTCTTTCTTGGAGGTTTTGCCATTCTCATTATTTGTTTGATTGCTCACCACAGCACCCATAAATGGAACGCCATCATACAAGCTAGTTTATTAGTCATATTGGTTAAGGCTACAGCCAGTCCACAATCGCCACCTATGGCTTATGTAGCGGTCGCTTTTCAAGGATTTACAGGTGCACTATTCTTTTCCATTATCCCATTCTTTCGCATGGCTGCTGTGCTATTTGGTATGTTAGCGTTGTTCGAATCAGCCACGCAAAAATTCTTACTCACCACACTCATTTTTGGTAAATCCATTTGGGAAGCATTGGATCTATTTTTTCAAGATATACTTAAAACACTTTTAATATCTAGTGATATTTCCTTTAGTTTTTGGTTGATTGTTATTTACACTTTGATTTATACCCTGTGGGGCATGTTATTGGGATGGTGGGGTGCTTCTTTGCCGGCTAAATTAGAAAGGGAATCTGTTAGGGTTATTAATGAATATAAAAACTTTGAAATGGAAACAGATGTTGAAGAAAATCCAAACAAAACAAGAAAACATAAGCTCTGGACTTTGTTCTTTGTACTGCTAATTGTTTGTATCACATTTATAATACAAGGTAGCGGCAGCAAAGTATTTTATGCCATTACCAGAACAATTGCGGCATTGCTCATGTTGTTTTTCTTAGTAAGCCCAATCATTAAATGGCTTCTGCAAAAATGGCTTAACAAAGCAAAAAACGAAAAGCAACTAGCCCTATCTCAATTAATGGACACCATTCCCGAATTAAGAAGCTATGTGAAACCTGCTATGCAATTAGCCAAAGAGAACCATAGGGGCCTTATGGTTTACAAAGCATTTGTAATTAATTTGATTGTTATTTCACTTTATAATCAGCAATATTGAAGGCTAAAAGTAAGATATTTATTCTAAGTCAGCCTGTACAATCAGGCAAAACTACAAGGCTTCAAAAATGGCTTCAAAACAAGGATGCAGCAGGGATTCTTACGCCTAATGTAAACGGAAAAAGAGTCTTGAATGATATTGCAGAAAAGAAGTATTATGAGCTGGAGTTAAATGAAAATGCAGACGGAATAAAGGTAGGCAAATTTGTTTTTAGTAATGTAACTCTTGATATAGCAAAATCCATTTTAAGAAAACAAAAAAATGTTGGTCATGATTGGCTAATAGTAGACGAAGTGGGCAAGTTAGAAATCGAAAGAAATGAAGGTTTAGAGCCTGTCATCACTGAACTTATTAGCTATTTTAAAATGGAGGATGTTAATGGAAATCTCTTATT